>JBJEKB010000317.1:0-6792 GCA_051878395.1 Muribaculaceae bacterium | reverse complement strand
GTCAATGGGCACGGTTCCTCAAGGAAGAGTGCTGTGAAGCACAAATCCAAGAATCAGAATTAGAAACCATCCAAGAAATGCTAAAGCAGTGCGCAGCGCGCAGCGAAGCGTCCGCGCCACACGACAGCAACGCCCCACCAGGCAAGTAGCAGCCCGGCACAGGTCGGCGGACCTCCCCGGGCAGGCAGATGGCAGCCATAAGCACACCCGCGCTGCTTACGCAGCGCTCACACCAAGCCACAGGCGAGCGTCAGCGAGCCCCTCCGAGCGCTCCGAGAACTCCGAGTGCTCCGACCGCTCCACACATCACCCCCGCGCTGCTTATGCAGCGCAAGCTCTGCCATCGGAGCACACGCACATTGAATCCCCTTGCCGACGCGCCGCCGCACCCGGCAAGCCCAATTTTCATTACACTGCACATGAGCCACAATCATCAGCGCACCGATGCCTCGCCGCTATGCTCCTTGGGGCGTACCTTTGGCACGCATTCCTCTATCTATGGCACTGATCCGGGCACAACTTCGTAAGTGTCCGGTCGTTATGATCAGGAGCACCCGCTTCGGGGTGCTGTCATCGGCGAACGTCAGCCAGAAAAGCATCACCCTCGGCGCGAGCGTCAGCGAGCACTCCCGAGCACTCGGAGTGCTCCGAGATCTCCGAGATCTCCGACACCACACACCGCCCGTCCTCGGCGCAAGCCTTTTCCGTTTTTATCCGTTTTATCCATGTTCTCACACACCGCCCGCCCTCGGCGCAAGCCCTTTCCGTTCAATCCGTTTAATCCGTGTTCTCACCACGCCCGCCCTCGGCGCGAGGCATTTCCGTTCAATCCGTGTTCACCGCCTGCGCGGGGGATTTAAATTTGGTGGGGAGGGAATTATTTGCTACTTTTGCAGGTGAAAGGAAAGATGGTATGAGAGCGCTTATCGACTGCAATAATTTCTTTGTCTCTTGCGAGAGGATTTTCAACCCGTCGCTCAACGGTCGCCCGGTGGTGGTGATGTCGGGCAACGATGGCTGCGTTATCGCTCGCAGCAATGAGGCGAAAGCTCTCGGCATACCGATGGGCGCACCGGTGTTTGAATGGCGAAATGTCATCGAAGCCAACAATGTGAAATGTTTCTCGAGCAACCACATCCTGTATAGCGACATCTCGCGCCGAATTATGACCCTTGTCGCTGAAGAGGTGGACAACATACAGATTTATTCGGTGGATGAAGCGTTTTTCGATGTAGAAGGTATCCCATACGAGAAGATTCCCGAACACCTCACGCGCCTCGCCATGAAGGTGGAGAAATATGTGGGTGTGCCGGTGAGCATCGGGGCATCGCGCTCGCGCACGCTTGCCAAGATTGCATCTCACATCGCAAAGAAAGAGTGTCTCAACACCACCCACTCCTACATCCTCGACAACCGCGAGGATGTACACCGCCGCCTTGCCGCCACACCGGTTGATGATGTGTGGGGAATAGGGAGGCGATTAGGCAAACGGCTAATGAGCGTGGGGGTGAATACCGCAGCCGATTTTGCGAGACTGCCGCGGGCGTATGTCAAGGAGAATTTGCACCTCCCCGGCGAGCGCACCTGGCTGGAACTGCATGGCGTGGATTGCTCAATAATTCAGGCTCTCGACGAGAAACGACAGAGTATATCGATGTCGAGAACTTTCAAAAAAGCGATTAGCAGCTTTGAGAGCCTGAGCGAGGCGGTGGCGACCTTTGCCCACTACTGCGCCGCATCGCTGCGAACAAGCGACCAGATTGCCGGCGAGATTATGGTGTTTGCCACCTCGAGCCGTTTCGACACCGCCAACTACTATGCCAACTCGGCATCGGCGTCGCTACCGGCGCCATCCTCCGACAGTCTGATGATTGTTACCGCCGCCATGGAACTGCTGCGCTCACTCTATCGCCCCGGCGTGGGCTTCAAGAAAGCAGGCGTGGCGCTCACAAGGCTATCGGACAACGCACATCGGCAACTGTCGCTGTTTTCAAAATATGACTACGCCCGGCAGTCGAAACTCATGAACGCAATCGACAGCATCAACCGCGCCGGACTGGGCACCGTGTCGATTGCCGCAATGGGAACAGGCACCGAGTGGAAGCCGAAATGCAGCGAAAAATCGCGCGAATTCACCACATCGTTGAGCGATATACTCGTGGTAAATTGCAAATAAATTACTAACTTTGCAATTTGAAGACTGAAAAACTATGAATAAAGACAACCCATTTTTCGACAACGAAGAACTGCAGCCTACAGCCGAAATACTCGCCGCAATCGACACCGAGCAATCGCTCGAACTGCCGATGCTCGACAATTTTATCCCCGCCGGATTTCCAAGTCCAACCCAAGGGATACACAGCGATGGCATAGACCTCAACCGCGAACTCATACGCCACCCGTCATCGACATTCTGCGCCCGCGTTACCGGCAACTCGATGATAGACTCCGGAATCTCCGACGGCGACATAATTATTGTGGATAAATCGCTCGACCCGCACGACGGCGCCATCGCCGTGTGCTACCTCGATGGGGAATTTACGCTCAAACGCATCGCCATACGCGAAACCGGAGTGTGGCTCGTGCCCGCCAACCCGAAATTTCCCGAGATTCGGGTGAACGATGAAGCCAATTTCCAGGTGTGGGGAATAGTAACCTACATCATCAAACAAGCCTCGGCAGGGAGCAATAAATAAGGAGCGGAGTTTCGGTTTGAAACCGCCGATGGAAAACAAATAAACACGATTTTCGCACCAAATAAGCACAGATTTTGACCATTTAGGCACTCCGCCGAGAAAAATCCCGGAAAAATGTAACATTCTTGAAACTCGCTTTGGCTGGAATATTTCGTATGGAAAGGGGCGCTGCGGCGACCTCGATTCTTGCTTAAATAGCTAAAAATCAAACCATTACCACCCCCCCCCTCACATTTTTGGCAAAAATGTGCAAAGCGCAGCAGTTTCGATTGCAAAAAATACTTTTTCATAATTTGCACAGAAAAAAAATGTGGCGTAATTTTGCAGTGTAAATAAATACAATCGCATCTCACAAAAGGTGAAAAATTACAGCAGTGATGCTGAAAACTTATGAAATCTCGGTTTTTATAAACAGTTAATAGGTAAGAGGGCAATCTGTGAAGATGAAACTCTATGAGAGAAGGGGATCACACACTCCTTCTCTCTTTTTTTGTTTTTTACCGCCAAAAAGTGTAATTTTGCACTACAAAACTTTAAGAAATGAAACGAAATAACAAGAAATCGTCCAATTTGTTCGACCTCGCCAAAACAACGGTAAAAACCACCCTCTGGATAGTGATAGTTTTCGCCCTGATTTTCCTCCTCGGCAGATTTATCTACAACGACCTCTACCCCACCCCGAAAATTGAAGTGCAAGCCAACGGGCTCACCGAAGTGAAACTCCCCGCGGGGATGAAAAACGTCGTGTGCCAATACTCCGGATTCACATCCTATTTCAACCCCGACACCCACATCCCCAACTGCGTAGCCTACGAAATCATCGAGTCGGAAACCACCGGCGACGAGCCGCGCAAGAAATCGTTTGAAGCCGACCACACAATCGACGGCTGCGCCGAATCGTCAGACTATCGCAATTCGGGCTACGACCGCGGACACATGGCGCCCGCCGCCGATATGAAGTGGAGCAAAGTGGCGATGGAAGAATCGTTTCTCATGACCAACATCTGCCCGCAGGTGAAAAGCCTCAACTCGGGCATCTGGCACCGCCTCGAGCAGCGCGTGAGAGAATGGGCGGCACGCGACAGCAGCATAATCGTGGTGTGCGGACCGATTTTCACCCCCGGCAAACCGGTGGAGCACATCGGCGAGATTGGAGTGGCTGTCCCCCATCGCTTCTTCAAAGCCCTCTACGCCCCCGGGCGCAACATCGGAATAGCATTCATATTCGACAACGACAAAGTGAAAGGCGAACTGCGCAAATATGCCGTGACAATAGACAGCGTAGAGCGCGAAACCGGGCTCGACCTCTTCTATAACCTCCCCGACGACATAGAAAACGAAGTAGAAACTCAATGCAACTACAAACTATGGGAAAAACGATAACCGACAACACGATATGCGCCATCTCCACAGCCCCCGGAATTGGCGGAATCGCCGTAATCAGAGTGAGCGGCAACAACGCAATCAAATGTGTTGAGAAAATATGGCAAGGGAAGAAAATAGCCGAAATGGCATCGCACACAGCCCACCTCGGGACCGTGCTCGACAGCGACGGCACGCCCCTCGACCAAGTGGTGCTCACCCTATTCCGCGCCCCGCGCTCCTTCACCGGCGAAGATGTAATCGAAATCTCGTGCCACGGCTCGCTGTGGGTGCAGCAGCAGCTCATCCGCATACTCATCGACGCAGGTTGCACCATGGCGACCGGCGGAGAATTCACCCAGCGCGCATTCCTCAACCACCGCATCGACCTGTCGCAAGCCGAAGCAATCGCCGACCTCATCGCATCGTCGTCGAGAGCCGCCCACCGCATCGCCCTCAACCAGATGAGAGGCGGTTTTAGCGCGAAACTCAAAGAATTGCGCGAGCAACTCCTCACATTCGCCTCCCTCATGGAACTCGAACTCGACTTTAGCGAAGAAGAAGTGGAATTTGCCGACCGTAGCCACCTCACAGCCCTCGCCAACGAAATCCACAGCGTGATTTCATCGCTCGCCGCATCGTTCGCCACCGGAAACGCCATCAAAAACGGAGTCCCGGTAGCCATCGTCGGCGAAACCAACGTGGGTAAATCCACCCTCCTCAACACCCTCCTCAATGAAGAAAAAGCGCTCGTGAGCGACATCCACGGCACCACCCGAGACGTAATCGAAGACACGATGACCATCAACGGAACAATGTTTCGTTTTATCGACACCGCCGGCATCAGGCAAACCACCGACCAAATCGAAAGCATGGGCATCGACCGCACCTTCAAAAAACTCGATGAAGCGCGGATTGTGCTATGGGTAATCGACGCGACACGCCCCACCGCCGACATCGACGAAATAGCAGAGCAAATCGCCCCCAAAAGCACCGAGAAAACGCTCATCGCCGTAGTCAACAAAATCGACGCCGCCACCCCGCAACACCTCGACGAAATCAGGACAGCAACCGCCCGCTTTACCGGCATCGAAATATCCGCCAAACAACTCACCGGCATCGACACCCTGCAACAAGCACTAATCGACGCCACACACCTCCCCGAAAACGACTCCAACGAGCTGATAATCACCAACGCCCGGCATTACCAAGCGCTCACCCTCGCCGACGATGCCATCCTCCGCGCCATCGACGGACTCGAAGCCTCGCTCAGCGGCGACTTCATCTCGCAAGACATCCGCGAATGTATGCACTACCTTGGAGAAATCACCGGCGAAATCACCACCGACACCATCCTCCAAACCATCTTCTCCCGCTTCTGCATCGGAAAGTGAAGCATAGAAGACGACCGCGAAAAA
Organism: Muribaculaceae bacterium; assembly: GCA_051878395.1. Classification (GTDB taxonomy): domain Bacteria; phylum Bacteroidota; class Bacteroidia; order Bacteroidales; family Muribaculaceae; genus W0P31-042. Next base: position 1,316 of record JBJEKB010000317.1, on the reverse strand, counting down.
AAACCGAAATAATCCGCAAACATACCGAAAAATATACCAAGAGAATCAGCGCACTAAGAAAAACATAAACATCTTACGTTTTCGGTATATTTCCTTTTTGTTTACGGATTATTTGTTGTAATTTTGTTGCTCAAAACTAAACGAGCAACACGAGCAACAAAAATCGACAACAAGAACATGGAGAAATCAAAAGAACCAATCCGGCTGCGAAAGCGGAAACTAAAGACAGGAAACACTTCGCTATACCTCGACATTTACCTCGACGGCAAGCGGAGATATGAGTACCTCAGCCTATACCTTGTGCCCGAAAAGACACGAGCCGACAAAGAGAAGAACAAGGAGACCCTCAAACTCGCAGACGCAGTCCGGGCGCAGAGGGTTGTGGAGTTTCAAAATGGACGCTTCGGCTTTGATGACGGATACAAGCTCGACACGAACTTCCTCGACTACTACCGAATGTTGTGCGAGAAGCGGCATCAGAACCCGGAAAGCCTCGGCAATTGGGGAAATTGGTACAGCGCGCTCAAGCACCTCGAAAGGTACTGCCGCCCGGATATGACGTTCAGAGACGTCACCCCCGAATTCGTGCAGGGTTTCAAAGACTACCTCGACAAGACCGCCCGCATTAGAGACGAGCGGAAGAAGACCACTACAACAGATGACTCAAAGCCAATATCAAATGCCACAAAGATCTCATACTTCAACAAACTCCGGGCTTGCATTAACCAAGCCTTCGAAGACGGCATCATTCCGAGAAATCCAATCCGTGGCATTGAGGGCTTCAAACTCGAAGAACGAGAGCGAGTGTACCTCACGCTCGACGAAGTCAGGGCGATGGTAAAGGCGGAATGCAAATACCCGGTGCTTCGCAACGCTTTCCTCTTTTCATGCCTCACAGGACTGCGCAAGAGCGACATCGAGAAGATGAAATGGAGCGAAGTGCGGCAGCAAGGGGAATTCACAAGAATCGTCTTCAAACAGAAGAAGACAGGAGGACAAGAATACATCGACATCAATCCTCAAGCGGTCGCCTTCATGGGGGAACGAGGTAAGCCGGAAGACAATGTCTTCCCGAATTTTTCCTACTCCTCATATTACCTCATGGAGTTGAAACGATGGGCAGTGCGAGCAGGGATAACGAAAGACATAACGTTCCACAGCGGACGGCACACATTCGCCGTGATGATGCTCGACCTCGGAGCGGACATTTACACCGTTCAGAAACTTCTCGGACACAAGGAAATCCACACGACCCAAATATACGCAAAGGTCATGGACAAGAAGAAGCAGGAAGCAGCAATGCTCATCCCTCAGAT
>JBJEKB010000316.1:0-1746 GCA_051878395.1 Muribaculaceae bacterium | reverse complement strand
GTTCTTGATAGCAAACAGCATCTCCTTGCCATCGTCGCCGAGGTCTTGAAGCATACCGATAGCAGTGTCGCGCATCGCGCCAAGGATAGCGGTAAACTCGCGGTCTTTGGCTTTAGGCTTCACCTCGGGGTAGGCGCTCACCGCACCTGCAAGATAAGGCGAAGTGTATAAGATTTTCTCCAATTTGAAAGAGCCTCGAGCTTGGAGAATAACATTAGTGGAGCCGTCGGGTAGTTCGAGCACCTTAACAATATCGGCTATAACCCCCACCTTGTAAAGGTCGTCAAATTCGGGGTCCTCGACATGTTCGTCGATTTGGCAAATAACGCCGATAGGGGATTGAGATTTCTGTGCTTCAGTAATAGCATTCAGCGATTTCTTTCTGCCAATAGCCACCGGCATAGTGATTCCGGGGAAAAGCACCATATTGCGAAGTGCGAGCAAAGGCAATTCCTCGGGGTTGAAATCGAGTTCCTTGTCATCGCTGTTTTTCACCTTAATTTCTGTTATGATAGGCATTATATGTGGTTTGTCTGTAAAATTGAAGTCTGTCATAAATGCTTGTTGTTTCCGAATAGTTATAACTCAAATGTGATTGTAGCAAATATAGTGCCAAAGTTAGCCATAAAAGCGCAAATGGTGAAATATTTTACATATATTTATAGAATAAGTGCCAAAACCTGTGTTTTTGCTCTCCAAATTTGTAAAATTAGAGGCATAAAGATAATTTCCGTCAGAGAAAATATGTCTGCCGGCGCATAGTCGTACATTATAAAGCAAAAACCTTGTGTCGCTTTGTGGCTTTACCGAACATCGTTGGGAGAAATACCTTGAATAACGCTCAAAGGTCCTCGATATCGAAGACTCTCTCGCTGAAGAATATTTCTCGCACGAGTTAATGGCTGTTCTACGACAACAATCCTGAAGGGTTTCCTCAGGGGCATAACTCCGACACGGCAAAAACCTTAATTACGACACAGCCTCTTCTTTTTTTATGAAAACAATCAATCTCATTGTGCCTCGTGGTTGGCACGTACTCACTTCGGTGGTGCGATTATTACTATTTAAAATAGAAAACAGTAACAGAAAAACGCTATTAGTTTAAAAAAACAGCGCTATTTTTCTTGCACAAATGTAATTTATAAATTACCTTTGCAACATGAAAGTCAGAGAAGTCATAACATATAAGCATTATTTTGAAGAATTTTTTGCTGCTCAAAATCAAAAGGTTCGAGATAAGATAATCAAAATATTAAGCATTATCGAAACGATTGAACGCGTTCCTGTTCAATATCTTAAAATTATTGAGGGAACAAACGGACTTTTTTGAAGTCATAGTGCAATTAGGTTCTAATATTTTAAGAATTTTTTGTTTCTTTGACGGCAACAAATTTGTTGTACTATTGTCAGGCTTTCAAAAGAAAACTCAAAAGACACCACCCGGTGAAATTGAACGAGCAGTTAAATTGATGAACGAATATTATAAAGAAAAAGGAGGAAAATAAATGAAAAATACTAAATCATTAGACCAACTTAAGACGCAATATTATGGTGAAGTTGGTACTCCGGAACGAGATAGAATAGAACGCGAACTTGAAGCTTTGCGTATCGGATTCAAACTTCGTTCAGCAAGAGAACAACAATGTCTCACACAGGAAGAAGTGGCAAAGCGTATTAATAAGAAACGCACCTTTATTTCAAAGGTTGAAACTGATGGCGAAAATATTACTCTAAAAACATTGTTTG
>JBJEKB010000315.1:0-1749 GCA_051878395.1 Muribaculaceae bacterium | reverse complement strand
CCTACTCCATTCAACAGCATAATTAAAGTGTCAGGCGAGATAATATCGGCTCAGGGCGATTCCTACGTTGTCTCTGCGCCATCGGCCGGCATTGTGAGATTTTCAAAGAACATCACCGCGGGCAGCAAGGTGAACGCCGGAGCTACAATCTGCTCAATATCAGGCGATAAACTTGTGGGCGGAGACTCAAATTCTGCGGCACGCATCACCTACGAAGCGGCAAAACGTGAATTTGAAAGAATTGAATCACTATTCAAGGACAAGATTGTTACCGAACGCGAATATAACACCGCTCGAGAGGCTTACGAGAAAGCGAAAATCGCTTATCTCGGCTCCTCGGCAAGCGGCTCAAAGGCATCTACGGCAATATCGGGTGTTGTTACCGAAATTAATGTTTCAGATGGCGCATTTGTCGAGGCAGGTACAGCCATTGCCACAGTGTGCAAGAACGCGCGCTTGCAGTTGCACGCCGATGTGCCTCAGCACTATCTCAACCGGGTGGCAAGCATCGTGTCGGCAAACTTCACAACATCTTACAACGACAATGTCGTACGCCTCTCGGAATTGAACGAAAAGCGAGTTTCGGCAGCATCGACAGCCGCCTCACAAGGATACATCCCTGTCGTGTTCGAGTTTGACAACGATAACACATTGGCTGCAGGAACTTATGCCGAGATTTACCTTATTTCATCGGCTAAACATGATGCAATAATCGTTCCGAAAAAAGCGCTCACCGAAGAACTCAACAAATTCTTTGTGTTCATACAAAAAGACGAGGACTGCTACGAGAAACGCCTTGTAACAATTGGGCAAAGTGATGGAGTGAATGTTGAAATATTATCGGGCATCACCGATGGCGAGAAAGTAGTAACCGAGGGTGCGGTATTTGTTAAACTCGCATCCAATTCAGGCGCCATCCCCGAGGGGCATAGCCATAACCACTAAAAACTTATCGCTATGCTTAATAAGATAATAAGATTCTCACTGCAGAATCGCATTCTCATACTCATATTGTCATGCCTAACGCTTATTGGCGGGACAATAATCACTGTAAACACCGAAGTGGATGTATTCCCCGACCTAAATGCGCCAACTGTGGTTGTTATGACCGAGGCGCCGGGGTTTGATCCCGAGGAAGTTGAGAAATCGGTTACATTCCCTATCGAGACAGCCGTTAACGGAGCCACTAATGTGAGAAGAGTGAGGTCGTCATCCTCTGCCGGATTCTCTATTGTGTGGGTAGAATTTGATTGGGGGATGGATATTTACCGCGCAAGGCAAATTGTTTCGGAAAAGCTGACTACAATCACCGATGCCTTGCCGCAAGGGGTTAACACCCCTACCCTCGGACCCCAATCGTCGATTTTGGGTGAAATGTTGATTATCGGAATGACTTCCGACACGGTTTCCATGCAAGACCTGCGCACAATCGCCGACAAGCAACTGCGTCCGCGACTGCTTGCTGTTGGAGGCGTGTCGCAAGTTGCGGTAATCGGAGGTGATGTCAAAGAATACCAGATAAAAATCGACCCCGCCAAGATGCGCTACTTCAACGTCTCGCTCGATGAAGTGCTTAGTGCCACCGAAAACATGAATAGCAATGTGGGTGGCGGCTCCCTGTTTGAATACGACAATGAGTATCTCATCAAGGGAGACCTAAACACCAACAATCTGGAGGATATCGGGCTTGGAGTTGTACGCAGCGATTCCAACGGAATTGTGCTGATTAGAGACATTGCCAAAGTGGAA
>JBJEKB010000314.1:0-6872 GCA_051878395.1 Muribaculaceae bacterium | reverse complement strand
TTGACTATCGTCTTCCTCTGTCGCGACTCGGCATAATCCAAACAAGTTTGGCTTCTGCTCTCGCTGCTCCATCGGTTGGTTTGCCGTTGCGCTCTGCTTGTCCACATCAATCTTGATGATGCGTATTTTGTCGCCCAGCGCACCCTTCACCTGCTCCAGAACAGGATGCATCATCTTGCAAGGCTGGCACCAAGTGGCATAAAAATCCACCAAAACGAGCGAGTCGCTATTTATTACATCTTTGAATGTTTCCATCATTATTTATTTTGCGTATCTATTAAAATTTCCGAGACTATCCAGCATCTTTTGCGCCAGCGGCACATACCAGGCAACCACCTCCTGCTCTGTGGGGGTATGACCTCCCGGGAAGTGGAAACTGTTGTTGTAGTGCTCCTTGAAAGTGGGTTCAAAATGCGCCAACGAGTCATTTTCACCAAACAATCCCCACACCCAATCCTTGAAATATGGGCTGCAGCCATCAAACTGCGTGGTTTCGAGTTCCTCAAACTCCCGGATTAGAGCCTCGTCGATGAGAAGCCGTTGGTTCCCATCCCGGCGGGGCGCCTTGTACTCATGTTCGCCGATGCGAGCCTCCAAGAACTCCGTCATCTTGAAGTGCGGATTGCCGAGCAGGGCGGGGATGCCGACGATAGGGGAGAGCATTTGAGCCAGGAAAGCGCCGCAACTGTTGCCGAGCAGCAAATCGGGCTTTTCGGTGTCGCCAAGCGAGCGGATGTAGCGCAAAGCCTCCTTGGGATGAAGCGGCAAATCGGGCGTGAGCACAACCGCGCGCCCCTCGAAACCCCTCTTCAAAGCCATCGCCATAGCACAACTGCCAGTAGCAAAAAATCCATGCAAAAAAAGAATCCTCTCCATCTTGTTATCGACAAATCACAAGTTCTCGTAATACTTTCTGATTTTTTTAGCCATCAGCAACCTGCGCTTTTCAAGGAAACTTGGGTAATCTTGAAAGTCCATATCGAATACATCCAATGGAATACAGTTCATTTCCAAGTTCTTAATGAGGAGCTCTTTATCTATAATACTTCCACATTCGGCAACTTGAGTCTGACATTGACTTAATGCCGTGTTAAAGTATTCTTTTGGTGCCTTTTTCCCTATAGATTCATTCACCGGTCTGTCAAGAAAGGCATAGTTAGCATCCTGATTGTACTGATTCTTTGTGAAATGATTGTTTATTAAATATTGTTTAGGAAATACATGATGAACATCACCGCCAAGATAGATTAACTCTCGAACTGTAATGTTAGATGAAAGCAACGATATGTCATTAAAGTACACTTGTGCTGCAAGATAAACCAAATAGGTGGGATTGTTGGTAGAGGTCATAGCCAAATTTTGTGGAATTGCCACTTCCCAAAAATTTTCCGACAAAGTGGCATCCTCTATCGCTTTCAGCGTGTTAGTTACCCCTTGTTCTGAAATCTGACGTATGTCTTTTGCAAATATAGTTTCAGGAGAATTACTATAGCGTCCGGTTAAGACTGATAGAATATACCACTTCTGAACAATCCTTTTCCTTTCAGCAACCGGAACATCTGATTCTTGAAGCAAAAGATGGATGGTGTAGGCAAAGTCGAGAGCCATGTTAGAGTTTACCATCTTGCTTGAGATGAATCCTGCCGATTTGATGGCAAGCATAAACTGTGTAAAGTTGTGCTGACTGATGACATTAAGCACACCCTCATACATCTTTTTGAATGTATCTTCCGCAATCTCTTCCTTAAATTCTCTCGTCTCAAAATCTCTACCGGTGAGAAGTTGCACTAAATTGGCGAGTTTAGCTCTTTTTAGTTTATGCATGAAAGCGACACGGATTACATCATCACATCCCGGGTCATAGACAGTTTCCTTGTCATCTGCCAACCAGGCAAGCTTTTGCAAATAAGGAGTAGATGCAAAGCCAGTGTCGTTATTCTTGATATATTCGTAATAAGTAGGAACGACTGCCAGATGGCTGAAATAGTCGATGAGTTTGCGAAGCGTATTACCTCCATGTTGTTCGTCGGCAGCCATCTTCGACATAACAAAGTCGCCCTGACTCAGAGGAGTACCCTTTGAGTTGATACGAATGAAGATGTCTGTAACCACATCAATATCAAGTTTCTCTGATAATTCTATAACACCGATTTGTGTGGTTTCAATATTTTTGAGCATATTCAGCACCTTCTGCAGGTCATCACCTGTCATCTCCGGATTCTCCTTTATATATTCGGGGATGAATGTCCATGAAGAGAACTTTGTGCTAAAAATCTCTGAAATATCAGGAATCCAATTTTTACTCTTGACATGTGCCGGTGTTTGTACCGCAAACATTTCCGCTTCACTGTTTCCATTGCAATATTCAAGAGCAGCAAAAGGGTTGAAAGCAATCTTAACACGGCTCTCTTTAAAATCACTATTAAATACTTTCTGTGCCGCAACGGCTGTCATAAGTGCTGTAATACGTTGCTGCCCATCAATTATTACTTTCTTTCCCGAAGAAATTGTGCCATCTTTTAACTTCACATTTGGGTTTTTCCAAAGAATGATGTAGCCGGTTGGATATCCCTTATAGAGAGAGTCAATAAGGTCTCTCACCTGGCTGTTTTTCCACACAAATGGCCTTTGTATCTCCGGAATAGCAATGTCTTTGGCTTCAATTAACCCCAAAAGACCTTTTATGGTAATAGAGGTATTGGTGAATTTTTCGCTATCCATATTTATACTTTATCAACCTAAATATTTTCTCCAAGAAAATTAAAAATCACATAACCAATTCCTTTCGCCTGTTGGAATATAAATCCAATCAACTTGTCGCAAAGAAAGGTCTATCTCGTAGTTATATTCGGCATCGGGTGCCTCTTCGGGTGTTGTGATCTCAAAACTTGGATTCTTTTTGTGAATATAACCGGCAAGACCGCTTTTTGTCATCGTTTTAGACACATCTTTAGGAATTGTGTTGAGTATGCCTGCCAAGTTTATACCCACTCCGTCGGGATAACCATCCCAATGATGATAAAGCACCTCTTTGTCTAAATCACTTTTGTTGTCTCTAATAAAGATGTTTGCTCTTGTTGCCATACTAATACGTTTGTTTATGTGATACTTATAGTTAATTTATAAATTATTACACCGGTTTCAGGTATTGGTGCGCCCATAACACAAAGGTAGTTAAAAATAATGAGAAAACAAGCAATCCCCAAACAATTTCCACCAAATATGATTATTATAAAATTTGTTGTATTTGCGAACATACATTTCGCAATATATTGCTACCTTCGCATGTTGATAATGATATTACACAAAGGACAAAAAATAGAATTTCGATAGATTGCTTTTGCAAATAAAAACAATTATATTTGCAATTCAATTACGTGTCTAATCTTTGAGTTGATATATTAAGTTCATGTTGCATTTTATTCAATCCCAACAAATAGCCATTGATGCATTCAAGACCTTTCTTGAAAGCGATGAGCAGGTGTTTGTGCTCAAGGGTGCAGCAGGAACAGGAAAAACCACGCTCGCATCCGAATTTATTAAGATACTTGCTACCGATAAGCGAGATTATGGATTGATGGCTCCGACCGGAAGAGCTGCCTATATTATAGGAGATAAAACCGGCAAATTTGCTACTACAATTCATCGGGCGATCTATGGTTTTTCTAATCTAAAGCCGACAAGTGAAAATAGCGAAGAAGATGATGGTTTTCATCTCAAGTTTGCTCTAAAGCCGAATTCCGATTCCGATAGAGCAGTTTATATTGTAGATGAATCCTCCATGTTATCCGATACATTCTCTGTGAATGAAGCCTTTTCATTCGGTTCGGGATGTTTAATGTCCGATTTGTTTGAATACGCAAGCGGTAGAAAAATCGTGTTTATCGGAGACTATGCACAGTTGCACCCGGTGGGAATGAATTTCTCCCCGGCGCTCGACAAGGAGTATATCGAAACCAAGTTTGGTTGCAAGGTTACAGAAATCATCCTTCGGGATGTAATCAGGCAGTCGAGCGATAGCACAATATTGTCGAATGCTACAAGAATCAGAGATTATATTGATAAAAAATCGTTTATCGAATTCAAGTTGTCGCAGGGTGTTGATTCCGTGTCCGAGGACTCGGATTTATTATATCCATATTTTCAACTCTATCCCGATAAGCCAACTGTGAATACTGCAGTTATTGCTTATAGCAATAAGCAGGCTTTGGATTATAATATTGCTATTCGGCGCCATTACTACGGCGAAAATGCACCTCGCCTCAAATCGGGAGATCTCTTGATGATATGCCGTAATAATTATTCTTTTGACTATGAATTATTCAATGGTAATATTGTCATGGTTGAGTCTTGTCAGCCCGATAACGAGGTGGTTGAACGTCAGGTTAGGGTTAAATTGGGCAAAAACAAGATAGAATCTGTAATTCTGAGATTCAGGAAAGCGACAATAAGATTTGCCGTGGGTGGCAAGGCGGTTACTCTCAATGTCGTGCTGTTGGATAATTTCCTTGACGACCCGAATGGAGCCTTAGGCGGTTTGTTGGCTCAAGCGTTGATTGTCGATTTCAACAATCGGTTACCGGTAGATATTAAATCGAGATACAATGAAATACGCAGATTGTTGAGGTCAAAATCCGAACTCACACCTGAGCAACGACTGCTCTGCGATAGATATCTCAATAAATTAAATAAAGACCCATATTATAACAGTGTAATATGCAAGTATGGCTATGCTATGACTTGCCATAAGGCTCAAGGTGGCGAATGGAACAATGTGTTTGTGGATATGTGTCGTTTTGGAGGTACTGCCAACGAGGACTATTTCAGATGGGCATATACTGCTCTTACTCGTGCAAGCAAAAAAATCTGGTATTTTCGCTCTCCCGATTTCAATTATATGAGCAACCTTGTGGTTGAAGAGATTAAACCTTCCTCGAAAATCAAGGTTAGCAATTATGCCGGTGAAGATGATTTCTGTAAAGCCCGCTTCCAAAGAATCAAAGTTAAGGCAGGAGAATCGGGACTCACCGTGTGTGAAGACAGGAGTAAGCAATATCAGCATATTGTGTCATTTTATGACGATAAATCCAATTCCGCATCTTTTCAGTTGTGGTATAATGCCAAAGGATATAGTGCGAAGGATGTTCTTGTTTCATCTACATCAGAAGAATTTGCATCGTTGTGCGCTACAATTATAGATGCTTCATACGCGCCCGATGTTGTGCCATTTTTGGCACCGGACAGACCATTTGCCGAGAAATTGGTCTCGTTTATTCGTAGCCAACTTCAGGAAATCGGCATCCAACTTCTTGATATCACACAAGAAAGCTATCAAGATGTGTTCCACCTCAAAACCGATGGAATTGCTCAAATAGGTCTTGCCTATACCGCAAAAGGCAATTACACCTATATGCGTTTGACCAGTTCTCTTGGTCCATTAGATAAAAAACTCCAAGCTCTCCGAGAGAGATTCATTTAAATACACCTAACCATGACAATTAAAGAAATTACCAATCTACGCAAGTCGGGTCATCTTCAAGAGGCATTAGCGGCTGCAAATATCGAATTTTCTAAAAATTCAAACATGTACACTGCAGGAGCATTGTTTTGGTGCCTTTATGATTTATTGAAACAACAATCCAATGGTGATGCTCAAGAAACGCTTGAGCGAATGAAAGCGCTTTACAATGAATTTTGTAAAGGAGATGATTGTAAGCAGAGGTCTCTTGATTCTGCCGAGATCCAATTAATTCCGCATCACCAAGAGGTGAAAAATGCCTATGAAGAAGCCAAAAATGGAGGCGATGCTTTTGCGTTGTATCAGCAGGTTGCAAGTTGGCATGACGATGGGACTCTTGACAATCGGCTGTATAATACATTCGGTTGGCTTATTTATTATGCCCTGAAGCAGACCGACCTCAAAGATGCTACAAAGCGGAAACAATTACTCTTTAGATACCTTAAATTAGAATTGCCTCGACCCTCTATGCTTCATTCTCTCATTCTTGGGGAGGCTGTAAAAGTAGAGGAAAACACGCCATTGCTGTTCAGAATTAGAGATTTTGTAAGATTATGGGGTCTTGAAAATCTTAGGGAAGAAGATTGGGCGCAATTCAAAACAGAGGGAGGGAATGTAACTCATTCCAATGTTGAGAAACTTATAAAAGTATATACAAAAGAACTAAGAACCGATGGCGTTGAGGCTCCCTCGGAGTTTGTAGCTCTGGTTGACGATGCCCTCACACGATATCCGAACAATCAGTATATGCCATCCTACAAGGCTGATGTCCTTATTTCTCTGGGCAGGTCTCGAGAAGCTTTGGAATATTATAAAAATATGATTCTGTTGTCTCCTTCGAAATTCTATTTATGGGATAAAATGGCAGAACTGGTGGAAGATGTAGATTTGAAGATAGGTCTCTTATCCAAGGCACTAATATGTGGCGCTGAGGATAAATTTTTAGGCGCAATTCGCCTAAAGTTAGCAACACTTCTATATGGGAAGAATATGGGTGAAAATGCCAAATATGAATTGGACAAATATCGTGAGATATATCAGAAGAATGCTTGGGGGCTAAAATCCTCATTTTGGGAACTCTTTAATAGGTTGAAATCTATTACTTCCGCTGCCAATAATGATGCACTTTATCAGCAGTTTGCAGTCGGAGCGGATGAATTTATATATAGTGCGTTACCATCGAAGGTGGCTGTAAAGTTATTTGAAAAGCAAGATGCCGATAGAAATCGCCCGGGACGTATGATTTCAACATGGATTCTTCGCACCGAGAAGGATGTAATAAAATTACGAAAACCAACCAAATTTCGGCTCAATAGGCACACCCCTAATGGAACGGTCTTTGATGTTAAATTAC
>JBJEKB010000313.1:0-6876 GCA_051878395.1 Muribaculaceae bacterium | reverse complement strand
AGTGCTCACAGGAACAGTGCTCGGTGCTGCACTTGTGATATATCTATCTCACAAAATAGGCTCCGACGGCATTTTCCGCTTCACCGCACTACGCAAAGAGCAAAATATCTCAGACGGTTATATAGGTGTTCCTGCCGAACTCGGAAAGTATGTGGGAATGATTGCGACTGCGACCACTGTGCTCCGCCCTGCCGGAAAGATTCGTATCGAAGATAAGATTTTCGACGCTACTTCCACAGGCGAATTTATCGAGGAAGGCACACAAGTGAAAGTGGTTAAATATGAAAATTCACAACTTTATGTCGAAGAAATAAAAGTTTAGCTAGAATTGACTGAAAATAGTCCCATTCATAGATTTTTTACAAATTTGGAATATTTAATAACTCTTTTTGCGGTGGATGCCCAAAGTCTTGGAAATATTTGCTATTTTTGCAATAAAGTAAGCACTCGACGCTGACAAAGACCGCTCACCTAAAGTAAATACTTATATTCAAAATATTACGGAACTCACTTGTAGTCGCAAAAGGTTAGGTCACCTGTCAGCCTACATAGTAGTTCCCCGCTTATCAATATGGCAGAAAAGGAATCTTTTCTTAAAGGTAAAAAGCCGATAACCTTTCTTGACCTCTTTGCTGGAGCAGGAGGAATAAGTGAGGGATTTCTTCAAGCATATACTTCCGACAAGTATTTTAAGTTTGTTTTAGCAACCGACATTAATGAGAATTGTGAGTTGACACACATTGTTAGATACAATCGCCAGTTCGGACTTGACACTAAGTTCCTTACTGCAGACATTATGGCTTCGGATTTTATGACTCGTCTCCTCGCCCTACTCGGGAATGAAGAAATAGACGTTGTGACAGGTGGTCCTAGTTGTCAATCCTTCAGTTTATCAGGTCGGCGCAGACGCTTTGACAAAAGAGATAATCTATTTCTCCACTATCTTGCGGTAATACGGAAATTACGTCCTAAATACTTTGTGATGGAGAATGTAAAAGGGATTCTCACCAAAGACAAAGGAAAGTTTAAGGAAGCAATACTCAGTGAAATCCGTTCTATAATTGACGATAAAAGAATTCCGTCATTTATTTTATTTATCACTCAATTTCTAGACAAAAAAGCATCTTCATTCGTTAAGAATTGCTTCCTCACGAAAATTAAAATGGAGGTTACAGACGATAAAGTAGCATACGCAGAACGTGAAAAATATTTTGCCACACTCGATGCCCAATTCAAAATAATTACGAGGAAAATAGACTACCGACTCAGCAAATCAAATATCAACATTGCAACGATTCGCCATGGACTGAACCTACTTCGTCGCACCGATGAACGAAATGCTATCTCTGATGCCATTATCAACGAAAAATCGCAATCTGATATTGACAACGATTTCTTTGTTAATCAGTTCAATAATTTCATATCGTTTATTGACGATTCGTCTGTAATAAACACAATTCTTTCAGCGATCGACACCTTTGACGAGTTCGATAAATCTTCAAATGATGTCGAAGAGTTTAGAGAAATGATAAAGTTGCATTCCTATACCCTCGACGAGACATTCGCACTCATCAAGGATTTCGCCAAAAGCGAAAAGGAGTCTGAGGAACTTGACAAGCAATTTGATGATATAAGGCTATACAAGGTAACTAAACCCATTGTTGCTCTCGCTGCTGATTACGGCGTGCCACAAAATCGCGAGCGAGTCCTTTTTATCGGGTGTCGCAAGGATCAAGAGCCTATAGATTCAATACCGGCAACTGTCACTGAAGAAGAAAGGGTCACAGTCTATGAAGCCATCCATGACCTTGATTTCTTAGGAAACGGCTCCGTTGCAGAGACATATGGAACAGAACGTATTATACCCGAATTTGAGCATCTAATTCGCCGCCGCGAAGTTCAAGGTCATATTTCAGAATCCGATGAAGCCCATACATTCTCCGAGTGGTCTAAGATAGGTCGCTTCGGGCATAGATTTGATTTCCGCTGCGAACCATTTTATGTACGTTCACTTGAAGACTTGAGCAATAATCTTTTCTGCGAATCCCCAATCCTATACAATCATCAGACAAGCTCACAAAGTAATGATGTGAAAGAACGGCTTTCAATCATAGCTAAGCATGGTGTATATGATGATGATTGTAAGAGTGAACTTTCACAGTTCGGGTTGGAATCAAATAAACGAAACTATACTGTTCTTAACCCAAAAGGTCAGAGTCCAACTGTAGTTACAATGCCTGATGATTTCATTCATTATGCAGCACATAGGGCAATGACAGTTCGCGAAATGGCACGACTTCAATCCTTTGATGACTCTTTCGTTTTTCAAGGGAAACGTCAGACAGGAGGGAGCAAAAGGAAATCTGAGATTCCACAATATACACTTGTGGGCAATGCAGTGCCTCCTCTGATGGCACGGGCTATTGCTAACACAATTCTAAAACACATAAAGTAGTGATAATGACACACATGCGCCCATACAATGATTTTGAGTCCGATAATGTAAAATGGCTGGTTGACAAACAGGTCGAATTCACTACGATCCAAATCACAGAAACTGGTTTAAAGAAAAGCATTTTGGACGCTACAGCACCTGTTCGTACTTATTTCAAGGAAAAGAATATTCATGATTATGAAATTCAACTTCAAGGTCCTGAACATAAGCGTATCATAGATACATATATACTAACAGAGGGGTCTCAACACAGCACAAAAACTTCTCTTTATCGCCCCATTACTAAAAAGGGCGATCCTCGACTATGGATCAATAAAGTTAAAGGCATAGAATTTCTTCATGCCAATGACATATTTGCTATTATCGCTTACAAAAGTATTCTTTTCGCAGTAAACCTTACAACTGTCAATATACAAAAGGTTTGCAAATCGCCAATAGATACGCCTTTAAAAGATTTGATTTTTGAACTCTCTCGAAATAAAACTTCTGTTAGTACAGAATTACTCAACTTGATTAAAGATAGAATGACAGACTGGATGCCGACTGAAATATTAGCCGATACTGGCATCGGACGAACAGTTGAATCGCTCCTTGGTATAGAAATGAATCCTTCTAAGAATCCGGATTACAAGGGCATCGAACTAAAAAGCCATCGAAAACCCTCTAAAGTTCGCAACACACTTTTCACCCAAGCACCAGATTGGACGATAAGCAGATTAAAGAGCGGACGTGCGATCGTAGAAGAATATGGTTATATTCCAATGGGTTATACTCATAAATCTCTACACGTTACCCTCACTGCTAACCGACCAAATCATCAAGGACTTGGTTTATTAGTGCAACCAGAATTAGGCTTGCTCGAAGCTGATGAGTTTTCCCAGAATGCAATGGCTGATGGCACATTCAGAAAGGTTAATGATGTTGCAACGTGGCAGCTCATAAATTTGCATAAACGCCTACTTACAAAACATCATGAAACATTTTGGATTGATGCAGAAACCAAGAAAGTGAGTGGGAGAGAATTATTCAGGGTAACTGAAATTCTTCACACTAAGAACCCTATTCCTTCGCAATTCGACATCCTGCTTGATCAGGGGCAAATAACTATTGATTTCCTGCTTTGTCGCGACTCCGGTGGTGATACTTATAGTTTTAAGATTAAGGAAAAAGCTCGTCCATTACTGTTCCCCGAAAGTGACACTTATAATTTAAGTTCATTATAGAACAAATGTACTCTCGGATATAATCAGGCAACTGCAACACCAACGTCAAATAAAATCAACAAATAATGAATAACAAGAGCTTTATTGGGATTATTCCCGCAAGATATGCCTCGAGCCGTTTCCCGGGCAAGCCGTTGGCTAAAATTGGCGGCATCATGATGATCGAACGTGTGTGGAAACGTGTGAGCGAAGTGCTCGACACGGTGTATGTAGCAACCGACGACGAGCGCATTTTCGACGCCGTGAAATCGTTTGGTGGAAATGTGGTTATGACATCTACCGAACATCGAAGCGGCACCGACCGATGCATGGAGGCTTACAACAACATTGGGCAGAAGCATGACGTAATTATCAACATCCAGGGCGATGAACCATTCATTGAGCCAAAACAAATCAAGGAGATTATGGAGTGTTTCGACGATGACGACACTCGCATTGCCACACTCGTGCGCCCCTACAATCCCGAGAATGGATTCGACCCGCTTTTCGACAGCAACACACCCAAGGTGGTGCTCGACAAGAACATGAACGCAATCTATTTCTCCCGCTCCATCGTGCCATACATCCGCAACAAGCACTATCTCGAGTGGGCTAAGTCGCACCAATACTACACCCATGTCGGGATGTATGCCTACTCGGTAGCAACTCTTTCCGAAATCACTCGCCTTCCTCAATCATTGCTCGAAATCGCAGAGTCGCTCGAACAGTTGAGATGGATTGAAAACGGCTACAAGATTAAAGTGGGTATTACCGAGGCTCAATCAATTGGTATCGACACCCCCGAAGACCTCCAAAAAGCCGAAGAATTAATCAAAAACATGAAATAATCGCCGATGGAGTTCTCATTGCCCCAAATTACCTCCTTCAAAGGGATAAAAGCTGAAATGCCACAGGTGGAGATGCTCGACAATGGCGCAAAGATTCTTGTGTCCCGCTATCCGGGATGCGAAGTGCTCTATGTCGGGCTGATTTTCGGCGGAGGGATGATCAACCAGAAGAAGCCATTGCAGTGCCTTACCACTCTGCGAATGCTTCCGCAAGGCACCAAAACCCTCTCTTCTGAGGAGATTGCCGAACAACTCGATTTCAGGGGTTCGCAAATCACTACCACATCGTTGAATTTCTCCTCTGCAATCAGCGGCACTGCCGTTTCTCGCCACGCTATTCATCTCATTTCCCTGCTTGAGAAAATTGTAAAAGAAGCCTCATTTCCACAAAAGGAATTCGACCTTTTGGTAAAGAAGACTTGCGAAAACCTCAGGTTGGCACTCACCATGGGCAATGTGCTGGCATCGAATAAGCTCGACGCTATGCTTTGGGGCGAGAATCACCCGCTCGGACACGATGTAACAATGGAAGATGTGGAAAATTTATCGCTCGACGATGTCCGGCAGTTCTATCACGACCACTTCAATAGCGACAATGTAACAATAGTTCTGTCGGGCGATATCTCCGATGAAATTTTGAGCCAAGTTAAACAATCGTTCTCCGGCAACTGGGGTGGAAAGAGTGTCGCTGAAACCACAATTCCATGCGTTTCTTCATCTGAGCCAAAAACCGAAATTATCGACCGCCCGCACTTGGTTCAGTCGTCGATTATGGGGGCTTTGATGATGCCATTGCGCTCCAACCCCGATTATCAGGCATTGCGATGCCTTGTTAAGTTGCTCGGTGGATATTATGGAAGCCGACTGAATATGAATATCCGAGAAGAGAAGGGTTACACCTATGGCATCACGGCAGAACTCCTCGGACACCGCCAAATTGCGTTTATGAATATCTCCACCGAGTGTAATATCGAATACACCCACAAGGTGATAGAAGAAATCAAGAAAGAAATAAATGGTTTCATCACCAATCCGATTACAGAGGCGGAGACTGACCTTCTTAGGAACAACATGCTCAAAAGATTGGCTGCTACGATAGAGAATCCATTCTCTTTTGGTAAATATTTGTTAAACATGCATGACATCCAAGAGGCACCCGATTACATCAATCGGCAGGTGGATTTCATCAATCAAATCACTTGCGACACCCTAAACAGGGTGGCTCAGAAGTATTTGAACGCAGACAACCTATATTTTGCCATTGCTACCAACAAAAAAGAATTAAAAAGTTAGAAATGGTATTTGTTATTTGACAAATTATTACGAAATTTGCAAAAGAAATAATCAGACGAGAATTTACACTAAAATATATATTCATGACTAAAAAGAGTGCATTGCAAAAGGCTCGCGCGTCTTATCAACCCAAATTGCCTTCGGCTCTTTGGGGCGCAGTTAAAGCCGTAGAAGGTGAAGCAACTCAATCGGTTGCCAACCAAGAAGAAATTAAAGCCTTGTTCCCAACCACCTATGGACTTCCGGTTCTTTCTTTCGAAAAGAATTCAGCCGCCAAGAATCAGGCAGCTATCAATGTGGGTGTTATCCTCTCAGGTGGTCAGGCTCCCGGTGGACACAATGTTATCAGTGGTCTTTTCGACGGCATCAAAGCCATCAACAAAGATAGCCGCCTTTTCGGCTTCTTGATGGGTCCCGGTGGTTTCGTTGACCACAAATACATTGAACTCACAGCCGAATATATCAATGATTACCGCAACACCGGCGGTTTCGACATCATCGGTTCTGGTCGTACAAAACTCGAAAAGAAAGAACAATTCGACAAAGGTCTTGAAATCCTTAAAGAACTCGACATCAAGGCTCTCGTGATTATCGGTGGCGACGACTCTAACACCAACGCCGCTGTGCTTGCCGAATATTACAAAGCACAAAATGCAGGTGTTCAAGTTATCGGCTGTCCTAAGACCATCGACGGCGACTTGAAGAACGAGATGATTGAAACTTCTTTCGGTTTCGACACTGCAACTAAAGTTTACAGCGAAGTTATCGGCAACATCCAACGCGACTGCAACTCCGCTAAGAAATACTGGCACTTCATTAAATTGATGGGTCGTAGCGCATCCCACATCGCTCTCGAATGTGCTTTGCAGACACAACCCAATGTGTGCATCATCTCGGAAGAGGTTGAAGCAAAGAACCAAACTCTTGCCGACATCGTTAACAACATTGCCAACATCGTTGCAAAACGCGCTGCCAATGGCAACAATTTCGGAACAGTTTTGATTCCCGAAGGTCTCATCGAATTCATTCCTGCAATGAAGAGCCTCATCGCCGAGCTCAACGACCTCCTCGCTAAAAC
>JBJEKB010000312.1:0-6886 GCA_051878395.1 Muribaculaceae bacterium | reverse complement strand
ATTGTAGAAAATATCAAGACTGCGGTCATAGAATGGGTGAGAATCACCGATTCACGCCCTAAACTTTCAGAGTGGATAGCGTCACGCATTAACAAAGAATACAGCATGTTGAGCAAAATATTCAGCGAAGTATGCGGGATTACGATTGAGCGCTTTTGCATTCAGCAACGCATTGAGTATGCCAAAGAACTAATGTGTTATTGCGAGATGTCAACAAGCGAGATAGCATGGGCATTAGGCTACAGCAGCCCGGCACATTTGAGTGCTCAATTCAAGCAGGAAACAGGTATGTCGCCACGGGAGTTCCGTCTTTTAGAGGGAGCCGTGTCGTCAAGAAAATTTATTGATGGGTTGTAAGTTTTTCCCATAATTTTGTAAATCTACGCCGCAACAATCCCCTAACTTTGCCGCGTAATTAAAAACAAATAGAATGACTACACAGAAATATATTTTATTAATCGCCACATGTATAGGCATCGCATTTACAGCCAAGCCCGACAACGAAGTTGCCGACTCCTCCATTATTGAGCAAGACCTGCAAGAGGTGGTGGTAAGCGCTACAAATGGGATACATTCCAAGCTAAAAACTTCCAATACCGAAATAATCGGGACAGCACAATTGCGACGCGCCGCTTGTTGCAATCTTGGCGAGTCGTTCACGCTAAGTCCTTCGGTGGATGTGAATTATAGCGATGCGGCAACCGGCGCCAAGCAGATTAAGCTCCTCGGGCTTAGCGGAAGGTATGTTCAAATGCTCACCGAGAACATTCCCAACCTGCGCGGAGCAGCGATTCCGTATTCGCTAAGTTTCATTCCGGGTCCGTGGATGCAATCTATCCAGGTGAGCAAAGGCGCATCGAGCGTGAAAAATGGCTATGAAAGTATCACCGGGCAAATCAATATCGAATTTATCAAGCCGCAAGATATCGACGGATTTCGAGGAAATGCCTATTTCGACTCACGAACAAAAGTGGAAGCCAACGCCGATGGAAACATTCACTTAAATGACCGCCTTTCCACTGCATTACTTCTGCACTTCGACAACCTGCAATCCGAGCACGACAACAACCACGATGGGTTTATCGACATGCCTCGACAACGACAGTTCAACTTCATAAACCGCTGGGCTTTCTTTTCTCCAAATTATATCAGCCAATTAACGGCTCACATTATCTACGACAAGCGCACCAGCGGAATGAGCGCCCATCACAAAACAGAAATGGAAATGCCCCGCTACATCGTGGATTCACACACCGACCGATATGAAGTGCAGTGGAAAAACGCTATTATGTTTGACGAGAATCACAACTCAAGCATCGCGTTGATGCTTCATGGCTCTATCCACGATGCCGAAAATCTTTTCGGCAACACGGTTTATAATGTCATTCAGAAGAACGTATTCGCCCAACTAATGTTTGAAACCGATATTAAGCAAGGGCACAATCTCGCTGTGGGAGCAAGTCTTAACTATGACCGGTACAAAGAGTATTTCGATGGAACGACAATCTCACTTCCACACAACCAAAGCACCGACTCCGAGACCACAACCGGGATATATGCCCAATATACATTTTCGCCCGACAACCGATTGACAATCATGCCTGGAGTGAGATATGACTACTCCAACCGATACGGCGGTTTTGTAACTCCGCGCCTTCACATAAAATTCTCACCCTCCAACATGTTTTCTCTTAGGGCGTCGGCAGGAAAAGGTTATCGCTCGCCACATGCCTTGGCTGAGAACTTCACGCTGCTCGCCGGCGGACGCACCCTCATTGTGGCGGATAATCTCCGACAAGAGGAAGCATGGAACACCGGGGCATCACTTAATCTCAACTTCCCCGTGTGCGGAAAAATGCTCGATTTCAACATTGAGTATTACTACACTCATTTCATCAATCAGGTGGTTATGACAGTGGATGGCTCCGCCGGTCCTCACACCTTCGCATTCGGCAATCTTGATGGCAAAAGCTACAGCCACACCTTCCAAATCGATGCCACCTATCCGTTCTTCGAAGGGCTAATGGCAACTGCGGCTTTCCGCCTCAACGACACACGCGCCACCTACGACGGAGAGCTGAGACACACGCCTCTCACCCCTCGCTACAAGGGGCTGCTCACACTCTCATATAAAACGCCAACCGAAATATGGCAATTCGACATCACCGGACAGCTCACCGGTAAAGGCTCTTTATATAACGGGGAAGAGTATCCCTCATATTTTCAACTCCAGGCGCAAGCGACTCGCGAATTTAAGAATTTCAGCATCTACATAGGCGGAGAAAACCTCACCAACTACCGTATGCGCAACCCAGTTATCGGTGCCGATAATCCTTGGTCTCAGTCTTTCGACGCTACCCAGATTTGGGGTCCGATTGATGGCGCTATGGCTTATATTGGCATCCGTCTTAAATTTGAACATTACTAATTAAAACTTTCCATAAAATGAAAACTCTATTATTATCCACATTCCTCTCTTTGGTGGCATTTGGTGCCTCATCGGCAGAGAAAACATCCGCTATCGACACTCTATATGTCTCCACTTCCCCGGAGATGCACTGCTCCGGCTGTGAAAATCGCATCAAGAAGAACATCCGGTTTGTGAAAGGTGTTAAGAAAATCGAAACATCAATTCCCGACCAAACCGTTACTATCATTTACGACACATCTAAATCGGAATACAAAGATTTTATCGCTGTTTTCAAGAAAATTGGCTACGAAATCGAGCCAAAGCAAAAGTAGGAGAATTTGCTAAAACGATGGGGAATGAACACGAAATAATTCATTTCCCTTGTTTTTTTATTCAAAAGAGTCCATATTTGTCGCGAAACACAGACAAAATACCAATTTTTTATTATCTTTGTGGTTGCATTTGTTTTAACGGCATATATGGAACTCTTGTTATACACAATTTTCAGAGGCTTAGCCATAGGAGTGCTCATTTCGGCGCCTATGGGTCCTATCGGCATTTTGTGTATTCAGCGCACTCTCAACAAAGGGCGCTGGTCGGGTTTTTTTACCGGTTTGGGGGCTTCTTTCTCCGATATGTTCTATTGTATGCTCACCGGTTTGGGCATGTCGATAGTCATCGACTTCATCAAGACCAATCAAAACATTTTGCAAATCATTGGTAGCCTTGTTCTTGTGGGATATGGCATATATCTTATTCGCAAAAATCCTGCCGGCTCTCTGCGACCGCCGGAGGAGAAGAAAAACACCTACATACAAGACACCATCACCGGATTTTTGTTCTGCTTCTCCAATCCGCTCATTCTGTTCCTCACTATAGGCTTATTCACACGATTTAATTTCATCCAGCCGGATATGCCATTGTTTGTGTCGCTCATCGGATACCTCTTCATCTTTGGTGGCGCGATGCTTTGGTGGTTTCTCATCACATTCTTTGTCAATGCGGTGCGCACTCATTTCAACCTTCGAAGTATGTGGTTGGTCAACACTACTATCGGTGTGATTATCCTCATCATGTCGGCTGTGGGGCTCATTATGGGAGTTAAAGATTATTTTCTCAATATCAATGGATAATAGCAACATTCAATTGTCAATCAACCGCATCGACTCGCTCGACAATATGAATCTCGAGGAGGTGAGCGATTACATGGAGCAAAACTTGCAGAAGCATGTCATCGAGTGTCGCAACTGGGCGGAACAATACCCCTACCACGCGCTCTCGGTGTTCACTATGGCTTACTCGCAAAAATATATCTACATCGACTATTTTGTGCGATGCAATTTCTTGCGTGCAGTGAACTACACCAACAACTCGCCGGTGAGCGACGACAGTTGCGTGGAGTTTTTCATGCAGCTGCCGGGAAGCCCCGAATATTGGAATTTTGAATTCAACTGCATAGGCACTGTGAATGCGTCGCACCGCGAGAGGCGCGATGCTCCCATCCGTCTCACCGACGAGCAGATAGCGTCAATCCGCCGCTGCCCGTCGTGTGGCACACGCCCGTTTGAAGAGATGGAAGGACTCTTCTCCTGGAATCTCGTTGTTGCCATTCCATTCTCGCTCATCGGCATCGACATCACCGCCCCCGACGCTCCCAAACAAATTAGAGCCAATTTCTATAAATGTGCGGGAAAAACTTCCCTGCCTCATTTCATCTCCTGGGCGCCAATCGATGCTGAAAAGCCTAATTTCCACCGCCCCGACTGCTTTGGAATTATTAATTTGAATTAAATCGTTTGCATTGTGTCGCATTTTGGAGGCAAAATATCTCTTTTTGCCACCCTTATGCACTCATCTCACGTTCATTATATTATTTTAATTTGCTCATTCGCACTATTATTGCTAACTTTGCATCCAAAATCGTAAAGAAATATGCGTAAGTTTTATCCAATAATTATTTCTTTGTTGCTCCTCACTTCGTGTGGCGAATACAACAAAGTGCTCAAAAGCACCGATGCCAATGTGAAATTTGAATACGCCAAAAAGGCGTTCGAAAAAGGCAAATACGGGCAGGCTTGCACTTTGTTGAGCGAAATTGTCACTGTGATGAAGGGCACCGAACATGCCGAAGAGTCGCTCTACCTTCTCGGTCTCAGCCACTTCGAAAACAAGGACTACATCTCCTCGGGCGCATATTTCAAGACTTACTACAACCACTACCCCAAGGGAAAATATGCCGAATTGGCTCGCTTCTATTCCGGATATGGCTATTATCTCGATTCCCCGGAGCCGCAACTCGACCAGACTACAACCCACAAGGCTATCGAGGAGCTGCAAAACTTCCTCGACTATTTCCCTAAAAGCGATAAAGTGTCGATTGCGCAAAATGCAATCTTTGAACTGCAAGACAAACTCGTGCTCAAGGAACTCCAAAACGCCGTGCTATACTACAATCTCGGCACTTATCTCGGCAACAACTACGAGAGTGCCGTAATCACAGCACAAAACGCAATCAAGGAGTATCCCTACAGCAAATATAAAGAACACCTCCAAATGCTCATCCTCAAATCGCGCTACCAAGAGGCTGTTCTCAGCGTGGATGAGAAGAAAGAAGACCGCTTCCGCATCGTCATCGATGAATACTACTCATTCATCAACGACTATCCCGAAAGCGAATCGCGCCAAGAAGCCGACCACATCTTCAAAATCGCCGGCAAATATGTGAAAGATTAAAATATAACAACTAAACATAATTCTCAAAATGGATTACAAGAAAACAAATGCTCCACTTAACACTGTTACTCGCGACATGATTAAGCTCGCCGAGCCTACAGGTAACGTGTACGAAACTGTTTGCATCATCGCTAAACGTGCCAACCAAATTGCCGTTGAGATGAAACACGAACTTGAGAAGAAACTTCAGGAATTTGCATCAATGAGCGACACACTCGAAGAAGTGTCGGAAAACCGCGAGCAAATCGAAATCTCACGTTTCTACGAAAAACTCCCGAAACCAACATTGATTGCCACTCAGGAGTATATCGAAAATAAAATCGCATGGCGCTTGCCGCTCAAAGTAAAAGAAGACATCGATTAACCCCAAAAGAGAGCCTCCCGCTCTCTTTTTTTTATGCCCCTACTTTACTAATCAAAGTGCCCCAGATATTGGGACAGCGGATATTTCAGGCACGCATTAGACCGAGAACAATTAAAGAAATGTATGCATAGAAAAAAGTGCTTTACCGTACACTATCGCAGTACGTTTAAAGCACTCTATGGGGAAAAGACAGGAATCTATTAATACGACTATTCGAGTGGTGTTAATTAGTCATGATTGTACGGTTATTATTTACGTAATGTAAACCAATCATACGTTATATATTTACCTGTTGAATTATTCAATACATACTGATACACAACACAATGCCCATCATTATAACGGATTACTCTTACAGCTATTCCATTGTCAAGAATATACATTTGCATCTGAATATCTCCTTTTGAAGTTAATACAGTCACATTTTTCAATGGAGAGGTTATTTTGCGTGATGAACCACTGCCATCTTTAAACTTATATGTGAATCCATTTGATGTAACAGAAAATGAAGATTCCCCTGGCTTGTATTGTGTTACTCCTGAAGGTCCCAACATTTTCAAGGTATGACTCTCTATCGAATAAGATTTAGGGGTACTAAAAAATTCGCGAGTATATTCGCTATAATTTTGCGTATTTGAAGTGGCTATAGTCTTAGAGTTGCCATCAGTATGAGAAACGTGGACTTCATCTTCAGTCCCTCTACTTGTTGCTATATTTTTGCTATCACGAATCTTAGTAATTTGCCGTCCTAGACTATTACACTCCCCTTTGTATCCATCCATAGTATATGGTATGGTCTTTTGTATAGTTGAGTATTTTCCTATACTTGTATATCCTCGAGAAGTAGGGATAATTACTTTACCCACTATGGAAACAACCCCCCAAGCACCTCCGGATCTGAATTTGAAAAAATCACCGCCTATATAGTCAATATCTTCAAACTCGCAGGGCAGAATCTCATTGCCTTCGGTATTGATTATACCATAATTTTTGCTGATTGTTTCTTTTACTTTATAATACTTGGTTTTCTGTGGTCCAGTAAAAAGGGAAAAAGAATTATACCCCAAATCAGGTGAAATAATACACTCACCTTCTTCTGAGTATAAACCAACGTTACCGGTTGTTTTAGTTACTTCATAGCCATCAGCAATTTTTTCTATTTTTTTCGCATCATCAATTAATACGTACCCATTACTATCCAAAAGCCATTGTCTTTGGGATTTATTAGCTTTTAAGACTCTACCTTCTCCACTTATATGCTCACCATATTCTCCACGTAGAACATATTCACCGGACGGTTTTATCAGGCTAAATCCACTCTCGTAATTCCCTATTTTTAAAAATTCAAAAGACAAAAGATTTTATTCACCGTATATTGA
>JBJEKB010000311.1:0-6890 GCA_051878395.1 Muribaculaceae bacterium | reverse complement strand
TGGCAACCTTGATTCCGCAAAGGCGCATGAGCATACGGGAGATGAACGATGAGAACCAGGAAATGGGATAAAGGAGATAATATATAAGGTATAGCGGCAGCGCAAAGGTGCGTAGCGACGAGTTGGGATTGATGCGGAAGAGGGTTTTCGGGAGGAACTCGCCTGCAAGGAGAATCACCACTGTGGAAATGAGGGTCTGGCACACAAGCACAAACGCCTCGTTGGGGCTTATCATGCAGATGAATGGCTCGAGAATTTTAGCCATTTCCATACCATACACCACGAGCACGACGTTGTTGCCCACAAGCAGGGTGGAAATCACCATGTCGCTATGGCGGTAGAAGAAATTTATCATCTTGCTGGTGAGCCCACCTTTGCGCACATCGATGTTCACCCTCACTTTGTTGGATGTAACGAATGCCATTTCCATTCCGGAGAAGAACCCCGAAAGGATTAGCGATACAAGTGCTATGATTAATGCTGTGGTGTCGAATTGCATGATTTGTGTTGCTGTTATTTGTTCTTAGTCTCCGTGTTGGTGGTGTCTTTTCGCATGAGAGTTGACACCGGGAAGATGCCCATCGGCTTGTCGAGCTCGTAGATGGTCATCCGCTCGTTGGATTTAAATCCCACCCCTTCGATTATCTGCTCGGCGCGCTCGATGTGGATAAACGAGTCGCTCCTCACCTCTTTTTTGCGCTGGTCCCAGAAGAGTTGCTGGGTGAGGATTACCTCTTTTTTCTCGTTGAGGATGGTTACATGCCCGTCGAGGCGCCACAACTGGTCGCTCTTGAAATAGGTGGCAGAGTCGCATTTCACCGAGGCTACCACTCTGAAGCTGTCGTTGAACTGTTCGAGCAGCAGTCCGCGCGGGAATTTCCAGTTGGGGCGAGCGGCGCGCTCGAAGATATACCAGATTGGCGATGTGATGCGATATTTCGTTATGCCGGAGTCGCTGATGAGGGTTTTGACATCGCGTGTGAGCACCGTGGGTGTCGTTTCGGGGTCTATTTCCTTCTTCACGACATCCTTCACCTCTTCCTTGCAGCCCACAGCCACAAGGATGGCAACGAGCACAAGCAAAATGTTACGCGCTTTGTCCATTATTTCGAGTAAAGTGGAGCATCTTACGCCCCACCATGTTAGTTAATCTTGTTTTTCCAGAACCACATCTCGTTGAAGTTGATGCTGAGGGTTAGGTTGAAATAATCCTCGGTAACAAGTTTCACCGGAGCGGTGTAGCGGCGCTTGTATTCAAAACCGATGTTAAACACGGTCTTGGAGCCGGGAGCGGGGAATCCGAAACCGAGTGTCAAGCCCCATTCACGCATGTTGTTGGTGTCGATGGTGATGTAGTCGTGGCTATAGTAAGCACCAAATCGGTAGTTGATTCGTCCGAGGTATCCGCCGCGCAGCGATGGCACGATTTGTGTACCGAAGCCGAGTTTCCACCTATCCACAAGGCGCGATTCCTCAAAGTTCTCGATTTTGCCAAACTTGGCTTTCGACCACGGCTGATAGGTGTAATCGAGCTCGAAGTTAAAGCGGTTGTCGTAGGTGTAACTGATACCGGCGCCGTAGGTCTCGGGCATCGAATAGCCGTTTTTCATCTTGCCGTAGCCCACTGTGTCGGGGAGGTTTTCATCGTTTACAACATCATAATACACGCCAAAGGTGGTGCCATGCACCGATTTTCCGGGTGTGAACACCGCACCGAGTGTTGCCTGGTGCTTCTTGTTGAATTTCAGGTTGTACTGCATTCCGAAGGTGGCGTTCCAGTCGCGCACCTGCATCACGCGCTCGAAGAGGGTAACGTCGCTGGCGTCGGTGGTTACATAGATATCATTCACAAGGTTTCCGAAGAGGTAATACACGTTGGCACCCACCGAGAAGCCTTTGAACGGCTGTCCGCTCAAGCCGAGGTAGAGTTGGTTGATGCCGCCGGTTCCGGTGCGCGCTTCCGTGCCGTAGGTGATATCGGAACCGAAACTGTATCCCACCGAGGTGTAAGGCATCAAGCCTGCGCTACCGGCGAGATATTTTGTGATAGGAAACTGCATTGTGATGTAATCAAGACCGCCTCCGGTGCTCTTCGACGAGCCTCCGGGTTCCTTTGCCCACACGGTGGTGAGGTCGAGACCTATGTCCCAGAGAAAGGTGAGCGAGTCCATAGCGACATACGAGGCTGGGTTTTTGGCATTGATTTGCCTTCCGTTCTGCATCGCATATCCCACACCACCCATCGCACGCTGTGTGCCGGTGGCGTTGTCGCCGAGGATACCATATCCATATTTTGAATATGGTGTCATTGTGCTGGTGCTACCCTGCGCCATTGCCGGCAGGGCAAATGCAATCGCGAGGATTGCGGCTAATGCTGTCTTAACTATTTTCATTATTATAAATCAATATTCTATTTAATCCTTTTGCAAGGAGATAATTGTCTTGAAATGTGTCGATTGTGAGGCGCTGCGCTATCATGGCGCTGTCGCCGCCGGTTATCCACACTTGCGGATTGCATCCCAAGCGGTCGGCTACACGCTTCACAAATCCTTCAATCTCGCCTGTCACCCCGCCTACCACGCCTGCGCGGATGGCTGTGGCTGTGTCGTGCCCCCAGTCGGGGATTTCGCCATCGCTGTCGAGCAGCGGCAATCGGGCGGTGTAATGGTTGAGCGCCGAAAACCGCATTTTCACCCCCGGAGAGATGTTGCCGCCGCGGTAGTGCCCCTCGGCATCCACCACATCGAGGGTTATCGCTGTGCCGGCGTCAATCACCACCACAGCACTGCCTCGGGCTGCATCGCGAGCACCCACTGCCGCGGCTATGCGGTCGCGACCGAGTGTCTCGGGAGTGGAATAGTCTATCGCTATGGGTAGCTGTGTCGATGCCGAAAGCACAATGTGCTGCGGAAACGCTGCCAACCTGTGACCAACCTCGGCATCGTCTTCGACCACCGAGGAGATTATCGCGCCCCTCACATCCTTGCCCGCCACGAAATCATCGATTGCGCTCGCCGTGAGGTGCTCCACCTTGCGGCTTGCCACCAATTCCAAGCCCGCATACAAATAGAGTTTGCTGCTCGAATTTCCCTGGTCTATGGCAAGATTGTATTCCATTTTTCGCACAAAGTTAGTAAATACTTGGAAATTACACCGCAATAAATCGCCGCTAATTATGATATATCTCTACAAATATACTTTTTTAACGACAATCGGGCGTATTTGCCAAGGCGTTTTGCCTATTTTTTGTTAGCTTCACGTTCTTGGCGTTCGGCACGCGGAAGCATAAACGAGGTGTAGAGCTGGAGCACAGCCCCGGCGGTGAGGAAAGCAAGCCAGTCGCTCACCGTGTCGGCATAGAACATAAAAAATGCCGAGAGGCAATAGCAGAGCGCCGAAACCACCTCCATGCGATGCAAGCGGCGTACGCGCAGCCCCGACTTGGGATGCTTCTCGAGGATGCGGCACACAAGCGCGCCGGCAGCGCCCACTGCAAAAAGATACGGGCTGCCCACCCATCTCACCTGCATTATCGGGAATACCGCTGCCACGAGAATCAACAGCAACGACACCGATAGCACTATGCCAAGTATTTGATTTCTTTTATCCATATTTCCTTATTTATTAAACAGATTGCAAAGATAGCGATAATTCTCCAAAACTCGCACACTTCCCCTCAAAACAATCCCCCACCCCGGCTACAACACCGCCGCTATTTTCCTTATACTCGCAAGGCGTTCCATAAACGACTTGTCATTCTTTGCCAGTTGCAAATTATAATCCATCTGCATACCGGTGAGAATATGAGCCGGAATGCCCAATGCGGCTTCAAAGAGCAAAGCGGTATTGGTGGAAACCGAGCGGCGACAATTGAGAATGTCGTTGAGGATTTTATACGATATACCAATCTGTTCCGCCAATTTTTTCTGAGAAATTCCGCGGTATTCAATCTCATCCTTGAGCAGTTCACCGGGATGAATCGGCTCGGACGGCTCAATATTGTTGGCAATCATCTTCGGGTCAACCCCTTTAACGCTAATCATATCAATTCCTATTTATAATGGTTTATCCACTACACCTGCAAAGGTACTATTATTCTAAATATTTGGCAGGGTGCTCGAGAAAGTCAAAAATATTAACAAACATAATTCCATACTCATCCACCACCGTAGGTTGCAGTGGCCCGGTTATTACGATGCGTCTAAAACTGTCTGTCAGGCGTTTAAGAGAATTTGTTTTCTGGCGGACCTTATCTTCATTGCCAATTTCATAAGCAGACTGTATATAAACCCGGTTATATCCCCTGTTACAAACGAAGTCCACCTCAAGGGTGACCCGCTTCCGATTACCTTTTTCATCCTTTTGTTCCACAATCACCTGTCCCACATCTACAGAGAATCCAAGAATGCGAAGTTCATTGTAGAGCATATTTTCCATCAGATGACCATCGTCATTCTGACGGAAATTGATACGTGCATTTCGCAACCCAATATCACCGAAGTAATATTTGTATGGTGTATCGATATAGCGTTTGCCTCGGATATCATATCTTATCGACCTTTCAATCATGAAAGCATCTTCCATGTATTCCAGATACTTGGCAATGGTATCACGAGAAATTCCGCTCTTCTTCTCACTTTTGAACGTGTTTGCCAAATTCGTCGGATTTGTCATGCTGCCTACAGTAGATGCAATTATGCTGACCAATTCATTAAGGTCATCATCATGCTGTATGCCATATCTCTCCCGGATGTCTTTTAGGTAAGTATGTGTAAACTGTTGTTTTAGATACTCCACCTTTTTCTTCTCATCACTTTCTATTGCTACTTGTGGCAAGCCACCATACAGAAGGTATTCTCTGAGCATTTTCAGCGGTTCACCTTGGCGGAAATCCGCAAATTCTTTGAATGATAATGGATTGACCCGTATTTCATCCCCTCTTCCTCTGAATTCCGTAATAACATCTTTTGAGAGGAATTTTGCATTAGAGCCGGTCACATATACATCAACATTCTTTACCTTCAGGAATGAGTTTAGTACATCTTCAAATTCACTTACCTGCTGCACCTCATCCAATAAGATATAGTAGTGCTCTTTATCTGTGATTCTTGAAAATAGATATTCCAACAAAGCATCCGGATTGCGTAACCCCTTGTTTAAACGATTTTCAAGATCTACTTCAATAATGTGGTTTTCATCTACATTACGTTCCGTCAGATAGTTATGAAAAATAGTGAACAACAGATACGATTTCCCGCACCTGCGCATACCTGTTACTACTTTAATCATCTGATTGCCGATGGCATGTACCAGCTTGTTCAGATATAAATCACGATTTATTTGCATTGTCGAACCCAGTTATTATAAAATTCTGTGTAACTACACACTTTTTACGAATGCAAAGATAAAGAAAATTACTCAAATAACTCATGTTTAATATGGTTATTATAACGAATTTCGATGTTTTGAGCGCCATTCCACCCGCCAAACCTGCTATTTTGTCCGAAATTCTTAAAGTATTTCGGACATTTCAAGCAAATCCCGGAAAACAGAGCAAACTCGGCGTGCCAACTACGAGCAGAAGATATATGGTTGAAAAATTCGTGGAATCGAGACATTTTTCTTCAACCGAGTGGAGTCTCTACAATATTGTTATAGTTGAATCTTCAGTTCTCTGAGTGCTTGATTAATTGTAATGCATTCCACTCCGAATTGCTCACAAACATCTGGAATCTTGATTTTTGAGCTGCCTTTACCTGCGGAGTTTTCATAGGTAACCACTTTATAACCGCAATTCATAGCTTTTGCTACGAGGAAAGGATCGGCAACATTCTTGTCTGCAAAATGAGTTTTCTGGGATAGACTAAATTCCGGGTTATTCTGCGCCCATTTTTGAATGTACCCATATTGCTTAAGTGAGTCATTCGTTGTCTGATACAGCTTTTTATCCACATTTTGTTTCAGCCATTCGACAATCTCTTCATCCTGCACTTCTGCCTTCACTTTGTCAACAATGACGAAATTGCCGTTTGCAATCAGAGCCGCAATAGCCTTCCAATAAGACACATGCACATCTATAGGGTAGTGCACTTTGTAACCGGTTATTAATATATTCGCATCAATGAGGTATTTCATCTTGATTCCTATATTAAATCCGGTTGGTAATTACTTTATCGAAAGACTTTCCGTGGAGCCCGGTCAAGCTATAAGCATCACGATGCAACAAATAGCCACTACTTACTGCAGTGCTAATGTATGCTCCGAATAACCTACCTACTCGCTTGGCAGCGCTCAAATAGAAATTTCCGCTACCAGAGCCTGAACTCTTCTTCTGATTCTTCCAAATCGCCTTATATCGAGTATAGAACATCTGATAGTCTTGTGCAGAAAGCATATTCATACCGTATGCTCGTCGAGCGATAACAACTGGACTGACCGTAAACTTTCGAGCACACTTCTCAATGTCGCCTTCCGTCATCTTCCACTGTGCTACAAATAACATCTCGGGTACAAGAAACGTTGCTGCCTCCTGATCACAGAATTTTTCAATTGAATCGTTATGAGGATCAATGCCTCCAAAACCGGCACTGACACCTAAAAGCAAATGGGCAAATTCATGTATCAGAGTAAAAAGCTGTGCACTCTTGGCATCATCATTATTGACAAAAACAAATGGTGCAATCTTGCTCACCAAAGCAAAGCCTCGACATTCTTCTACCGAAAGTTTGCGGCGTGTATTATTGCCAACAACTCCATTAAAGGCAGTAATAACACCTATGGCTTCCATTTGCTGAGACAGCCTATTAACTGCCGACGCTGAGTCTCGTTCTGAAAAAGCCCAATTCTCTTCAAGACCTAAAACCTGAACAAAAATTCGGAATAAATCCAAC
>JBJEKB010000310.1:0-6893 GCA_051878395.1 Muribaculaceae bacterium | reverse complement strand
CAGCAGTCATATCTTATTCATGGCAAGGACATGCGCAAGGATGGCGCACTCAAATGCATCCCTTTCTACATGACACCATTTTTGTAACATTCAAGTGAAAAAAGTCCTGTAAATCGGGGATTTACAGGACTTT
This sequence comes from Muribaculaceae bacterium, assembly GCA_051878395.1. GTDB lineage: Bacteria > Bacteroidota > Bacteroidia > Bacteroidales > Muribaculaceae > W0P31-042. The sequence goes on along the minus strand of JBJEKB010000310.1, from coordinate 6,760 downwards.
GGGCGGAGAGGACGAGATTCGAACTCGTGGTAGGATTACTCCTACGACAGTTTAGCAAACTGTTGGTTTCAGCCACTCACCCACCTCTCCGGGCACTTAGCTGATTTGCTTAGCGAGTGCAAAGATAATACTTTATTTGCATTTGCGCAAACAATTTGCGAGAAATTATCGAAATTTTTGCAAAAATGCCATTTTGTGCGGGTTATTCCCATTTGGGCGACATGCCTAAATGATACATGATGAAACTGTAGATGTCGGAGTATTCATCGATGATTTTTGAGATGGGTTTGCCGCCTCCATGCCCTGCTTTGCTGTCGATGCGGATGATTTTGACGTTGTCGCCGGTGTTGCTTGCCTGGAGTGTGGCAGCGTATTTGAAAGAGTGGGCGGGGACAACGCGGTCGTCGTGGTCGGCAGTGGTGACGAGGATGGCAGGGTAGGGGGTTCCGTCGTTTTTGATGTTGTGCAGGGGAGAGTATTTGAGGAGGTATGCAGCCATTTCGGGGCTATCGTCGCTTCTGCCATAGTCTCCGGCCCAGTTCCAGCCGATGGTGAAGAGGTGGTAGCGCATCATGTCCATAACGCCCACTTGTGGGACGGCGGCGGCGAAGAGGTCGGGGCGCTGATTCACCACAGCACCGACGAGCAAACCGCCGTTTGAGCCTCCGTTGCAGGCGAGGCGCTTGGGTGAGGTGTATTTTTGGGCGATGAGCCACTCGGCGGCAGCGATGAAATCGTCGAAGACATTCTGCTTGTTGAGTTTCGTGCCCGCCTGATGCCATTCCTCGCCATATTCCGAGCCACCGCGAAGGTTGGCGACGGCATAGATTCCGCCAGCTTCGAGGAATGGGATGATTCGGGCATTGAATGCCGGGGTGAGGCTGATGTTAAAGCCGCCGTAGCCGTAGAGGAGAGTGGGGTTGTCGCCGTTGCGCTTCAAGCCTTTTTTGTAAGTGAGGAACATGTGGATTGGTGTGCCGTCTTTGCTGTTATACACCACTTGCTCGGTGGTGAAATCGTCGGGGCGGAAAGCCATTTCGGGGGCGCGGAGCAGAGTGGAGCTGCCGGAAGCGATGTCGAGACTATAGACCGTGCCGGGGGAGGTGTAGGAAGAAAGGCGGTAGAACACCTCATCGTGCCTTTCGCTTGCCGAAATGCCCACAGAGCCGGGGAGCGGCAATTCGATATCGTAGAGGTGCTTTCCCTCGAGCGAGAACACCTGCGGATGGTCGCAGGCATCGATTTCGTAGGTGATTATGAAATTGTGGGCGGTTTTAGCCACCGAAGAGATTACATAATCGCCTTCGGGGATGAAATCGCGCAGTGCTTCGGGGCGCAAATCATCGACCGGCACCGCAACAATTTTGCGTTTCGGCGCGCTTGCGGCGGTGAGGATATAGATGAACTTGTTGTCGCTTGCAATCACCTGGCACTCATCTTCGAGGCTCGAAACCAGGACTTTGTAGGAAGGATGGGCGGCGCGCATATCCTTCGCATAAATCGCATTGCCATGACCGAGAGACTTATAGACAAAAACGAAACGCTCATCGTCGCTCACACCGCAGTTGTGGAACATGAGTGGGTTTTTGGTGTCGTTATATTCGAGAGCGTCGGCGCTTTGCGGAGTGCCGATTTTGTGATACATCACCTTGTGGAACTCGTTTTTCGAGGAGTACACGCCATCTTCGGGGGCATCGTAGGCGCTGTAGAAGAAGCCGTCGCCACACCAAGCCGCGCCGGTGAATTTAGCCCACATAATGTGGTCGTCGAGGCGACGTCCGGTGGCGGTTTCGGCAACGAAAATCTCGTTCCAGTCGCTGCCGCTGCGAGAAATCACATAGGCAAAGTATTTTCCGTCTTCCGAGAAAGAGATGTCGTTAAGAGCCACAGTGCCATCGTCGGAAAGCGTGTTAGGGTCGAAAAACACGCGCGGCTCGGCATCGAGAGCATCCTGGACATACAGAACATCCTGGTTTTGGAGTCCGTTGTTGCGGAAGAAATAGTATTTTCCCTTCACTTTGAAAGGCGCACCCATTCTCTCGTAGCGATAGAGCGAGGTGAGGCGCTGTTTGAGAGCGTCGCGGAAAGGGATTTTGGACAAATAGGCCGAAGACACCTCGTTTTGGGCTGCGACCCAAGCCGCGGTGGCATCGGAGGAATCGTTTTCGAGCCAACGATATGGGTCGGCAACTTTGATTCCGAAATAGTCGTTGATAACGTTATCGGTAGCGGCGGCAGGATATTTCAGCTGCGCCGTGGTACAGCCGGTGAATAGCATTGTAGTAATGAGTAAAAAATTTGTCAGTTTCATATTATTGAGAGAAAAATTATTCGTTATTATCGGGTTCATCGGTCGGGGTCTCCGAGCCTTGTGGCAATTCAAGAGGCTTAACTTCAGCCACATCCTTGAGATAGGCGCTCAACTTGTTGCGAGAATCCTTCTTCACCTTCGCGCCGAGATTTATAAGTTTGTTAGCCGAAGTGACGATGCTCTGCCCGCCCTCGGTGATAAGTTTGCGAGTGGATTCGAAATTGTCTTGCGCTTTTCTGATAGAATCGCCCATGGCAGTGAACGAATTGAGAAGTTTGTTGACACGCGAGAGCATCTCGTCGGCGATGTCGAACACCTGTTTGTGAGTCTCGCCTTGGCGAATCTGGGTCCAGGTCATGTTCACGATGCGCATAGCGGCATAGAGTGTTTGCTCGTCGGCGATATAGACATTCTTCTCCATCGCCTTGCGCCACAGGTCGGGCTGCTCGCGCAAAGCGAGCCAGAGCGCCCCGGTGTTGGGGACAAACATAATCACATAGTCGAGGCTCACCTTGGGAGGCATGATGTATCGTTCGTAACTTTTTTTGGAGAGTTCTTCGACATGAGCGTTTATGCTGGCGATGTGGCGCTTCAAAGCATCAGCCCTCGCCGCCTCGTCCTCGGCATTTACATAGTCGAGATAAGCCGATAGCGACACCTTGGCGTCGATGATGAGTTCGCGTTGCGTGTCGAGGTGAAGAATCACATCGGGGCGGAGCGAAGAGCCTTCGTCGGTCTTCACGACATTGCCCGCTTTATCGCGGATAACAAACTGAGTGTCGAAGTGGATTCCATTGATGAGTCCTTGAGATTCAAGAAGTTCAGTGAGGACAGTCTCGCCCCAGTCGCCTTGCATTTTGGTCTGATGGCGAAGAGCGTTAGTAAGGTTGTCGGCGCTCTCCTTGGCAGCGGCAGTTTGCTCCATAAGTTTGGTGATATTATCCTTGAGAGAATCGCCGAGCGAAGTGTTTTTCTCGTTATTTTTCTCGAGGGCGTCCTTCATTTTGTCCATCGACTCACGCAGAGGCGCGAGAATCTGCCCGATGTTGGAATTGCTTGACTTCGAGAACTCCTCTTGGCGCTCCTTGAGCATCTCGTTGGTGGTGTTTTTGAGTTGTTCGGTAGCCTTTTCGATAGCCTCGCGGAACTGGCGCTCCTGGAGGGCAATCTGTTCGCGGTATTTAGTCTCGAGAGCCTCGATTGCGCGGTTGTCGGCGGCGGTTCGGTCGTCGAGTTGCTTGCGGAAATTGGTTTGCAGCTCAGCCTTTTGAGTGGCGAAATCAGCGATGAGGCGCTCCTTTTCGGCGGCAAACTCCTCTTTCAGAGCGGCGATGCGCCTCTCGTGGTCGGCGTTAATCCTCTCGATTTCGGCTTTATAGTCCTCCTTGAGTTGCTGGATTTCGGCGACTTTCTCCTCCACGATTTTGCGCATATTATCCAGATTGTTTGACGCGGATGCGACAGCCACGTTCAAATCGTTGTTGTAGCGAGACAAGGCATCGCATTTGTCTGTCGCGGCAGCCAACTGCTCATTCAACTGCTCGATTTCCTTGTCGAGAAACTCAATTCGAGCGGCGGTTTTTCCCGATTTCGCTTTGGCAAAGAGCCATGCAATAAGTGCTCCGACTGCAATGCCGACAATAATAAACGCAAATTCCATAATCTATTGATTTTTATAAGTTTCGTCATAAATTTTGTTCACCACGAGCGATGCGAGAGTGAATCCGAACACTGCGGTGACGTGTGGGAGCGAGCCGTTGATTTGTGCCTTCCGGGCATTCCAGTCGAGGGTCTCGATGTCGCCGTTTTCGTTGCGCTCTGGCGGGGTGGTGTCGCCGCGATTGGGCAATAGTTCCGGGCTGAACACGCATTTGAACTTGCGCGACGGGCGGTGTCCCGATTTCTTGAAACGGCGGCGCAACGCAGCGGCGAGCGGGCACCCCTCCACCTTCCAAAATTCGGCTGTCGAGATGCGGGTGGGGTCGGATTTAAGGGCGGCACCCATCGACGAGAAGAGAACCGGTTTTCCGGGCGCATCGCAAGCGTTGTTGATGAGCAGCACCTTGTTTTCGATGCTGTCGATAGCGTCGATAACGAAATCGTATTGCGAAAGGTCGAAACGCGCGGCGGTATCGGCGCAATAGATGTCGCGGATGGCGGTGATTTCGGCATTGGGGTTGATTTCGAGCAATCTGCGCTTGAGGGCATCCACCTTCACCTCGCCCACCGAGGCGGTGGTAGCCATGAGTTGGCGGTTGATATTCGAGGCGGCAACGCGGTCGCTATCCACAATGGTAATCTGCCCCAGCCCGGTGCGAATAAGGCTTTCGACACACCAACTCCCCACGCCGCCGACGCCGAAAACAATCACGCGCGCGGCAGCGAGACGCTCCATCACTTTTTTGCCGAGAATAAGTTGGGAACGGTTGAAAATTTCATTAGCCATATCCATGCATCACAATTTTAATACAAAACTAATTAAAAAAAACGAAACATCCGCAATATTTCAAGTAATTTGGCAATAGTGTAGAATAATATTCAACAGTGGGCAAAATCAAATAAGCACCAAAACAATACAAATAAGCACCTGAAATCGACGGATAGGATTATTTTTCATAATTTGATAATTTTGAGCCTATTTTTATTTGCGATTTTTATTATTTCGGTGTAAATTTGTAAGCAAAACTTAAACCATTTCCTTATGAAAAGTATCAAAATAGGGCGCAGTTCGAGCAACGATTACACCTTGACTTCCTCCGCAGTGTCGCAACAACACGCAATCTTAACAATCTATGACGATGGACGTGCTTCGATCAAAGATTTGAATTCGACCAATGGCACGTTTGTAAACGGAAAGAAAATAGTGGTAGAAACCTTTATACGCCAAGGCGACAGCATCATGCTGGGCAATGTGCCGTTTGACTGGACAAAGGCTGCAGCATCGGCAGGTAACGGCGGCGGTCGCACCCGCGTGTCGGTGGGCGGCGGTCTCGGTGGAATGACCGTGGGACGCGCAACCGACAATTCAAATGTGATGTCTTATCCCGACGTGTCGTCTCATCATGCCCGCCTGTCGGTTGGACCCGACGGCAATGTGGTGATTTCGGACCTCAACTCCACCAATGGCACATTTGTGAATGGCGTGCGCATCAGCGGCTCGGCAGTGCTCAAGCGCGGCGACCGTGTTATGCTTGCCAATAAATACCCGTTGCAATGGGAACACCTCATCCCCGGAGGCGGCGGAGGTGCCGTTGTGCAACCAAAACCGAAAAACAACACCGTGCTTATCGCTTCATTGAGCGGTGTGGCAGTGGTGGTGCTCGCTGTGGTGGCATATTTCGTATGGCCGCTTATTATCGGACCGAAGATATGGACTCCCGAAGAGATCTATTCTCACTACAAGAAGAGCGAGGCGCTCATCTATGTGGAATCGGCATACGTGGCAACAATGGACGGCAAGCCGCTCGGCGAAGTGTTTGAAAACACCACCTATTGGAATATCGACGAGAACGGAGAGGCAAAAATCAGCGGTCCGATGGCATCGACAGGCACAGGCTTCTTCATCTCGCAAGATGGCAAACTTATGACCAACCGCCATGTGGTTTCCGACCCCAATGTTGAGGCCAACTGCGAGAAAATCAAGAAGGCAATCCAAAACGCTCTTTACTCAATGTTTGGCGTGAGCGCACAAGTGATGTCGTTTGTTGACAAAATCAACGTAGAGTTTAAAATCGGCTATATTGGCATAGCCATCAATGACACCCACCTATCCTCTCGCGAGGACCTTTCGCCTTGCTCAATCATCAAAGTGAGCAAAGATGCCGAGCTCGACCTCGCCATCATCCAGCTCAACAGCAAGAAAACACCATCGGAAGTTGTAAATATCATCGACCTCAACACAGCGGCAACAGCCGAAGAGATGCAACTCGGTTCCGAGCTCTACACAATCGGGTTCCCGCAAGGACTCACCTTCGGTAGCACCTCAATCGGTCTTGAGGCAAACAATCAAGATGGCAAAATCACACAGGAGTGTGGCGAATACCAATATGGTATGAACATTTCGGTGCACCACGGAGCAAGCGGCTCGCCGGTATTCAACAAGTATGGCAAATTTGCCGGAGTGGTTGTATCGGGCTATGCCGATGTAACACAAGGCTACAACTTCGCCATCAGCCCCGTGAAAGCGGCAGAATTTGGCGAATAACAAATCAACAAGAATAATTAACCCTTAAAATATTGAAATTATGGCAACAAAAAGATGCAAAAACGGTCATCTCTATGATGAAAGTATATATGGTGACCACTGTCCCCTTTGTCCTTCAACAGGAAGTGAAACAGTGTTTGACGCAGGAGGATATGACGCCGGTGGCACTCAGATTAATAACCCACAAGGTGGTGGCAACGATGGCAGAACACAGACAATAGGCAATGTGCCTATGGGTGGAGGTG
>JBJEKB010000309.1:0-6899 GCA_051878395.1 Muribaculaceae bacterium | reverse complement strand
ATTGCTGCTGACATTGGTAACCGTAACGCGCTCGGATGGAAAAAAAATTTCCGACTTATTTGCCGACAAATCAATATCAGAAAGATTCATTTTTAACGATATCTTTCCCTTGATGCATTGTAAAACCACAATGCTTGAGCCGGTATTAGTGCGGTTTAGCTCTATATCGGTAGCAGTAAGGTTTATCACCTTGATTACTTCGTCATTCTTCAAGTTGTAGTTAATCATAAATGAGGTTTTGAGTAATACAATGCAAATATAATATTGTGTTTTGATTGTTCAAAATAAAATTATTCGATTTTCAATTTATTTACATTTTGAACAATTCTCGTATTGCCTTACAAATAGTAATAATTCGATGAAAAAATTATTGGCAATTGTTACGATGTGATAGATTTTTGGCATAAAAGATAAATAAATTGCTAAAAAAATTTGCTATATTGAAAAATGCTCTATAAATTTGCAGCGCATTTTCAAAGAAATGATATGACACATATAGTTATCCAAAATATTCTTGTCGTCGTCCTATCGATTTTGGTCGTGAGCCACATTATTAAAGGAATAGTGAGGAGAATGGTTATGTGCCGTAAGGTATTAAATTAGTAAAACATTATTCGTTAACATAGACCTTTCTCCTCACAAACGAGAGAAAGGTTTTTTAATATTAGATTATTGTTATGTCAATAGCATTAAGAAGCAGTGTAAGTATGCAAGGTCGCCGTATGGCGGGCGCAAGAGCATTATGGAGGGCAAACGGCATGAAAGAGGAGCAGATGGGGAAACCCATCATTGCGATCGTCAACTCTTTTACTCAATTCGTGCCGGGACACACACACCTTCATGAGATTGGGCAGTTTGTTAAAGCCGAAATAGAAAAACTCGGTTGCTATGCAGCCGAATTCAACACTATCGCGATAGACGATGGCATTGCCATGGGACACGATGGCATGTTGTATTCTTTGCCTTCGCGAGACCTGATTGCCGACAGCATCGAGTATATGGTAAATGCCCATCTTGCTGACGCTATGGTGTGCATCAGCAACTGCGACAAAATCACTCCGGGTATGCTCATGGCATCCATGAGGCTCAACATTCCCACGATTTTCGTTTCCGGCGGACCTATGGAAGCCGGAGTGATGGGAAGCCGAGCACTCGACTTGATAGATGTGATGATAGACTCTGCCGACAGCAGCGTGGATGACAAACAGGTTGCCGAATTAGAACGACTTGGATGCCCCGGTTGTGGAAGCTGCTCCGGAATGTTTACCGCCAACTCTATGAACTGCCTTAACGAGGCTATCGGTCTTGCTCTCCCGGGAAATGGGACAATCCTTGCAACTCATGCGCAACGCAAGGCATTGTTTGCCAAGGCTGCAAAGCAGATAGTTGAAAACTGCCACAAATACTACGACCTCGAGGACACCTCGGTGCTTCCTCGAAGCATAGCCACAAGAGATGCTTTCCTTAATGCGATGACACTCGACATAGCAATGGGCGGCAGCACAAACACCGTGCTTCACTTGCTCGCCGTGGCTCATGAGGCTGAAGCAGATTTCACAATCAAAGACATCGATATGCTATCGAGAAAGACCCCGGTGCTGTGCAAGGTGTCGCCAAACTCGAAATATCACATCCAGGATGTAAACCGTGCCGGTGGTATCATGTCGATAATGTATCAATTGGCGCAAAAAGGGATTATCAATACCGATGTGAAGCGTGTAGATGGGAAGACACTGAAACAGGCAATCGCGGAATATGCTCTCGACAGCGACACCATTGTGGATGATGCCAAGGAGATGTGGCTCGCCGCACCCGGATGCAAGCGAAACATTGAACTTGGAAGCCAATCGAACCAATACAAAGAGTATGACACCGACAGGGCTGAAGGATGTATCCGCGACTTCGACCATGCATACGTGAAAGATGGAGGACTCGCCGTGCTCTATGGCAATATCGCCAAGGATGGATGTGTGGTTAAAACCGCAGGTGTCGATGAAAGCATCTTCCACTTCCGTGGTCCGGCAGTGGTTTTCCAGTCGCAGGAACAAGCGGTAGATGGAATCCTTAACGACAAAGTGAAATCGGGCGATGTAGTGGTGATTACCTACGAAGGTCCGAAAGGCGGTCCAGGAATGCAAGAGATGCTCTACCCCACTTCTTACATCAAATCGAAACATCTTGGCAAAGAGTGCGCATTGATTACCGATGGCAGATTCTCGGGTGGCACATCGGGACTTTCAATCGGGCACATTTCTCCGGAGGCTGCTGCAGGAGGCGCCGTGGGCTTAATCAAAGATGGCGACATTATCGACATCAACATTCCCGAGCGCACTATCAACGTGGAAGTGAGCGATGACGAACTTGCTGCACGCAAGGCAGCCGAGGAATCACGAGGCAAAGATGCCTATACCCCTGTAAATAGAAATAGAAAAATATCTAAAGCACTCAAAGCCTACGCTTCGATGGTGACATCGGCAGATAAAGGCGGAGTTAGAGAATAACACAATAGAGATGAAAGAAATGATAACTGGAGCAGAGGCAATGCTTAAAGCATTGATAGAAGAAGGTGTAGATACCATCTTCGGCTACCCGGGTGGCGCAATAATCCCCGTGTATGACCGTCTCTATGACTATAAGGACAAGTTGAGACATATTCTTGTTCGTCATGAGCAAGGAGCAACCCATGCTGCCGAAGGATACTCGAGAGTGTCGGGCAAAACCGGAGTGGTGTTTGCCACATCGGGACCCGGTGCCACCAACTTGATAACCGGCATATCTGACGCAAACATCGACAGCACACCGCTCGTGGTGATAACCGGACAGATTGCAAGTTCGGCGCTTGGAACAGATGCGTTTCAGGAAGTTGACGTAATAGGTATCACACAACCAGTGAGCAAATGGAGTTACCAGATACGCACCGCCGAAGATATTCCATGGGCAGTGTCGAGAGCCTTCTACATAGCATCTACGGGGCGTCCAGGACCGGTTGTGCTCGACTTTGCCAAAGATGCGCAGGTGGGAATGATGGAATGGCACTACGAAAAGACCAACTACATTCGCAGTTACAACCCATATCCCGATGTTGATATGGAAGCCATCGACAGAGTGGCAGCGCTAATAAACAAGTCGAAACGACCGATGATACTTGCAGGACACGGAGTAATGATTTCGGGCGCAGAGAAAGAACTTGCAGCGCTTGCCGAGAAGAATGACATACCGGTAGCAAGTACGCTCCTCGGACTCTCGGCGATACCTACCTCCCATCCATTATATAAAGGTATGCTCGGAATGCACGGCAACGTAGGTGTGAATGTGCACACAACAGATTGCGACTTAATGATAGCGATAGGAATGCGATTCGACGACCGTGTAACAGGTAAAGCCTCGACATACGGAGCACAGGCAACGAAAATACATATAGATATCGACGAATCGGAATTCAACAAGAATGTGAAATGCGACGAAGTCGTGCTCGGAGATGCCAAAACTGTTCTTCAAGCATTGTTGCCCAAGATTGAAGAGATAAAACGCACCGAATGGCTGTCGGGATTTGACATTTGCGACGAAATCGAAAACAAAGAAGTGATAGAGCCCGAAGTGCATCCCACAACAGAGATGATGCACATGGGAGAAGTGGTTGCAATGGTCTCGGAAGTAGCCGGAGACGAAGCCGTTCTTGTTACCGATGTGGGTCAGAACCAAATGTTTGCATCGCGCTATTTCAATTTCTCGAAGCCCAACAGCATAGTAACCTCGGGCGGACTTGGCACTATGGGATTCGGATTACCCGCCTCGATAGGTGCAAAGGTAGCCGAGCCGCAGCGCACAGTGTGCTTCTTCACAGGCGATGGCGGAATGCAAATGACAATCGAGGAACTTGGCGTGATAATGGAATATGGAATAGGTGTAAAAATCATAATCCTGAACAATAATTTCCTCGGGATGGTTCGCCAATGGCAAGAACTCTTCTTCCACGAAAGATATTCTCAGACTCCGATGACAAATCCGAATTTTGTCATGATAGCCAATGCCTATGGCATTCCGGCAGAAGATGTTGAAAGTCGCGAGCAACTCAAGCCTGCAATCGAGAGGATGATAAACACCCCCGGCGCCTACATATTGAATGTGAATATCGAGCCGGACGGACTTGTATTCCCGATGATACCTGCAGGAGGAGAAGTAAAAGACATGATGTTGAAAGTTGGCAAAAAATATTTTGAATAAGGCAGAAATGGACAATACATTATACACAGTAGCGGTATTTTCTGAAAACCGTGTAGGATTGCTAAATCAGATTTCGATAATCTTCACACGACGGAAACTCAACATAGAGAGCCTGTCGGTGTCGCCATCGTCGATAAAAGGGGTGCATAAATTCACCATAACAGCCTACAGCGATGAAGAGACCATTGAAAAATTGGTGAAACAGATAGAGAAAAGAATTGATGTACTCAAGGCATTCTACTACACCGACAATGAGATTGTCTATCAGGAGATAGCCCTCTATAAAGTGCCTACCAAGAATCTTATCGAGGAGCAAAACCTGGAAAAGATAATAAGGAAACATAATGCACGCATACTCGAGATATCGGCAGAATACACCGTTATTGAGAAAACCGGACACAATGAGGAGACAGAAGCCTTGTTTGAAGAACTCAAACGCTATGGCATCACCCAATTTGTGAGAAGCGGACGCGTTGCAATAACAAAATCGAACAAAGAATTTGTAACTGAATACATCGAAGAGCAGGAACAAAGAAAAAATCGAATTGATGAAGCAAACTAAGGAATATAGCGAGACATTCTTCCTTGCACCGGGCGAATGCGACCCCCAGCAACGAATGCCATTGTCCTTGTTGACAATGCGACTCATCCAGGTGGCGACATATCATGCCAACCAGTGGGGTGTCGGGTATGAGACGTTGATAAAAGAGCGTCAGACCTGGGTGTTGTCGAGAGTGGCAATCGAGATGAAGCGATATCCGATGGTGAATGAGACATACACGCTCACCACTTGGATAGAAGGCTATAACCGCCGCTTTTCAGAGCGAAATTTTGCCATACTCGATGCCGAGGGGAATGAAATCGGTTATGCTCGGACAATCTGGGTGATAATGAACATCGACACACGAGAGAGCACCGACATGACAAAATTTGCATTCATCAATGAGAACATCTCAGACCGTCCCTGCCCTATTGAGCGACATACAAAATTGCGTCAGTTGACCGACTATCGCACAAAACAGTATAGTTTCGACTATTCCGACATAGACTTCAACCGACACGTGAACAGTTGCAAATACATAGAACATATACTCAACCAGTGGACACTTGATTTTCATGATGCGCACACAATACGCCGATTTGAGATAGCATATATGAAAGAAGCGGTGTATGGCGAAGAAGTTGAAATCAACACCGATGACAGCAGTCTCGATTGCAAGTGCGACATATCGCACGATGGAGCGCCACTGTGTAGGGCAAGAATTTTATTTGAACAAAACATTTAACTTATATTTATAAACATCAATAATTGAAATTATTATGGCAGTAATGAATTTCGGCGGAGTTGACGAGAATGTAGTTACCCGCGAAGAGTTCTCGTTAGAGAAAGCAAGAGAAGTATTAAAAGGTGAAACAATAGCAGTAATCGGCTATGGAGTGCAAGGTCCCGGACAAAGTATGAACCTTCGCGACAATGGCTTCAATGTAATTGTAGGTCAACGCAAGAATTCAAAATCATGGGAAAAGGCAGTAGCAGATGGCTGGGTGCCCGGAGAGACACTTTTTGAAATTGAAGAAGCAGCAGAAAAAGGAACAATCATTGAATATCTTCTTTCTGATGCAGCCCAAATCGAAGTGTGGCCAACAATCAAGAAACACCTCACACCCGGCAAGGCACTCTATTTCTCTCATGGATTTGCAATCACCTATAAAGAGAGAACAGGAATTGTGCCACCGGCAGATGTAGATGTTATCATGGTTGCTCCTAAGGGTTCGGGTACATCATTGCGTACAATGTTCCTTCAAGGCAGAGGTTTGAACTCAAGCTTTGCAATCTTCCAAGATGCAACCGGCAAGGCACACGATAGAGTAATTGCCCTCGGTATCGGTGTAGGTTCAGGCTATTTGTTTGAAACCACATTCAAACGTGAAGTGTATAGCGACCTTACAGGCGAACGCGGAACATTGATGGGTGCAATCCAAGGACTTCTCCTTGCACAATATGAGACATTGCGTGAGCATGGACACACTCCTTCGGAGGCATTTAATGAAACAGTTGAAGAATTGACACAATCGCTCATGCCATTGTTTGCCGAAAAAGGTATGGACTGGATGTATGCCAACTGTTCAACAACAGCGCAACGCGGTGCACTCGACTGGATGGTTCCATTCCACGATGCTACAAAACCTGTGTTTAAAAAACTTTATGATGAAGTAGCAAAAGGTAACGAGGCTCAGCGTTCGATTGACACTAACAGTCAGCCCGATTATCGTGAGAAATTGAATGCCGAACTCAAGGCACTTCACGATAGTGAGATGTGGCGCACAGGTGAAGTTGTTCGCAAACTCCGTCCTGAGAACAACTAATCTAACACTTTAGATAACGATGGCTGATGCGATGAGTGTCAGCCATTTTTGTATTGTGGCATGGGTAGGGGATGTAAATTGGGCTTGCTTGGTGCGGCGGCTCCGGGGCAAGGGGATTCAAGGATCGTGTGCTCCGATGGCGGAGCTGTGTGGGTGTGAGTGGAGCAATCGGAGTTCTCGGAGCACTCGGAGCGCTCGGAGGGGCTCGCTGACGCTCGCCTATGGCTTGATGTTTGCGCTGCGTGAGCAGCGAGGCTTATGGCTGCCATCTGCCTGCCCGGGGAGGTCCGCCGACCTGTGCCGGGCTG
>JBJEKB010000308.1:0-6902 GCA_051878395.1 Muribaculaceae bacterium | reverse complement strand
TCACTCCTATCACACTTGATGTTAAGGTTGACGACTTCGTTGATGGTGGCAACACAGATGTTCCAATGAAGAAATAAAAAACCATAATTCGTGGGGTAACCACGGAAAAGCCGGGAGGGGTTGACTCCCCTCTCGGTTACCAAAAGCCTATTAACTATAAATCATCCTTAAAAATTCACACGGAGCAACGAAGCTCCGAGGAGGCTGCGCAAGCAGCCTTTTTTTCATCCACACCGCGCAGCAACGCCACGCTCGCCAAGGAACGCCGAAGGTGTTATCCTGCCCATAGCCCGGCACTTACGAAGTTGTGCCGGGGTTAGCAGATATAATATAAAATGCGTGCCAAAGGTACGCTCCTGTAGCATCAAGGCGGAACTTAGGAGCGTACCTTCGGCACACAGTCGAGGGGGGGGGGAATTCCGTAATCCCCGCACAACTGCGTAAGTGCGGGGCTATGGACAGGCACGCCACTTCGCGGCTTTCAATCGCCACCCAACAGCCTCGCACCACCTCGCAGGGTGGGAAATCACCTCGCCTCCGGTCATCATCTCCGCCCACGGCGAAGAAAAAAGTCCGACCTGTCTGACTCGTCTAACTCGTCCAACCTGTCTGACGGCACCCCACCGCCACCAAGGCGAGCGTCAATGCCCCAACCGCGGCGGGGATATTGTTATTTCGTGCAGATAATTCGAGGCATTTCATTTTTAAGTGCCTGAAAATTTGCATTAATGAAAATATTGTTGTAAATTTGCATATTAATAACTGAAGACGCTTTGCCTAATAACAAACTCTAACAACAAGAAGTCATGAAAGTAGTAAAAAAAACAGCTTTGTCTGACGCTCGCATGGCACAGACCGGAGGTCGGAATAAACTTGCGACTACCCGGCCACAGGTTATTAAACTCAAGGCAGTGACAAACGCTGAACGTGAGAGTTTAAGAATCCCGGCATATCAGTATATACTTCCGTGAGACAACATCCGGAATATTATAATCCTACATTCATAATGCGAAGTAAGGATCCGTCTTCACTTCGCATTGTTGATTTATTGAAATTTCTGCCGGCTGACAAATTCCGGCGCAAGAGGTGGTTTCCCAAGAACCTGCGCCGCCGCTACCCCTTCTAACCCCCACATTCACCCGCTTCGACAGGAAAAAAGCAGATTTTTTCCGGTCTTTCACTACTTTGTTATAAAAATTCACTATCTTTGGAGTGCAAATTTTATAATTCTATGGAACAAATCAATAATGTCGCCATCGTGGTGGCGATGGAAAAAGAGTTAAACCTGCTTCTGCCGCTTGTAAATGAGCCAAAAGAACTTGTAATAGACGGATACCGACTCTATTCAGGCACTATCAACGGCATGAATGTTACAATAATGCAATGCGGTATCGGTAAAGTGAATGCCGCTATCGGCACTCTCACACTCCTCAACAATTTCAACGTAGATGTTGTTATCAACACCGGTGTTGCAGGCGGTGCCGACAAGAGTATCAATGTGATGGACATTGTGGTGGCTACCCAAATTGCCTATCACGATGTGTGGTGCGGTCCAGGCACTCAATATGGCGAGGCTTCGGGCTATCCCCTTTTCTTCACAAGCGACAACGACTTGGTTGACCTCCTCGAAGACGAAGAGGGTGTGAAACCGGGACTTATCTGCTCGGGCGACCGATTCATCGCATCTATCGAAGAGATTGAATCGATCAAGGCACACTTCCCGAAGGCTCTCGCCGTGGATATGGAATCGGCGGCAATCGCCCAGGTGTGCAAGTTGCGCGATGTTCCATTCCTCTGCATCCGCGTGATTAGCGACTCCCCGGGCACCTGCAACGACAACTCGGCTCAATATGACAACTTCTGGGAGATTGCGCCACAACACACTTTCAACATCGTGCGTTTCTTGCTTTCTAAATTCTAAGATAATATGGAGAAAATCGCAAGTTTCACAATCAACCACCTCACGCTGCTGCGCGGTGTGTATGTGTCGCGCAAAGACACATTGCCGGGTGGTGCAGTGGTTACCACTTTCGATATTCGCATGAAAGAGCCCAACCGGGAGCCGGCAGTGGGACAGGCAGCACTTCACACCATCGAACACCTCGCCGCAACATTCCTGCGCAACCATCCCGAGTGGAAAGACCGCATAATCTATTGGGGTCCGATGGGTTGTTGCACCGGAAACTACCTCCTTGTTGCCGGCGACTACACTTCAAGCGACATTCTGCCGCTAATCACCGAGACATTCCGCTTCATTGCCGATTTTGAAGGCGATATCCCCGGAGCATCGCCTCGCGACTGCGGAAATTACATGCTCAACAACCTTCCGATGGCGAAATGGGAGGCTCGCAAATACCTCCTGGAGGTGCTTGAATGTGCCAAACCCGAGAATCTCGTCTATCCCGAAGATTAAACAATTTTGAAATAGCGAAATTTTAACACTTGGTTCCAAAATCGGGGCTTTAAGTGTTAAATTTCGCCCTTTTTATAACATATTCGTCGATTAATCTATTACTTTTGTATAGAATTATCCCTATTTCTAATTTTGCATTGTAATTTTTAGAAATACGGATATGAATGTAAGAAACCTGATTATTGCTTCAGTTCTATTTGCGACTCCCGGGATTTGCGCAGCCGACACCATTCCCGACACATGGAGTTATAGAGAATGTGTGGACTATGCCTATTCCAACAACATCTCCCTGAAAAAGCAACTTCTCACTCAGCAAAGCGGCATCATCAACACCGAGGCTGCCAATGCCGAATGGCTTCCAACCCTCAATTTTGCCACCACTCATGGCTTCACCAACTATGCCAAGGAGGGGAGCAATTCCTACACCGGCACCTACGGTCTCAACGCGTCTTGGAATGTGTGGGACGGTGGTCGCCGCACAAGCAACATCGACCTCAACAAGGTGCAAAACCGCATCGACTCCTATAGCGTGGAGGCTGTGAGAAACAATCTTGAGACTACCATTCTCAAATACTATCTCAACATCCTCTACAACCGCGAGGCTGTTACCATCGCCGAGAATGCTCTCGAATTGAGCAAGGCGCAACTCGACCGCGCAACCGAATTGATGAATGTGGGAAAACTCTCGCGCGTGGATTACTCCCAGTTTGAATCGCAATACCTGAGCGACAATTCTTCGCTCGTGTCGGCGCGCGGACAGTTACAGTCATCGCTCACCGACCTCAAGCAGATGCTCCAGCTGTCGCTCGACACTCGATTTGAGCTCGATGATTTCATCCCCTCCGACGACATTATCAATGCGGAGTCGCTCCCCGACATGCTCGATGTGTATGACACCGCCCTCAACTGGCTCCCCGAGATAATCAACGGGCAACTGAAATCGCAACTCCAAGACTACAACATAAAAATCGCGCGCAGCGGCTACATGCCCACAATTTCGCTCAATGCCGGAATCGGCACCGGGACCAATTCTTCCGACCCGTCGAAATGGGGCGAACAAATGGGCAACAAGCTCAATGAGCAGGTGTCGGTTACTCTCTCCGTACCTATAATCGACCAAAAAAGCGCATCGACCAAGACCCGACTCGCACAAATCGACAAACTGAACGCCGAACTCGACTACCGTCAACTGCAAATCGACCTGTCGAAAACCATCGAGAGCCTCTTTGTCGATGCCAACAACTACATCGCCCAATACGACAGCGGCAAAATGCAAGTGCAGAGCGCCGCGCTCACCGAGGAACTCACAACCGAGAAATTCAACCTCGGTCTTGTCAACACTGTGGAACTGCTCACAGCCCACACCAATCTGCTTTCGGCAAGAATGCAACTCCTCCAATCGAAATATCTCGCCATTCTTAGCATCAAAATGATTAACTTCTATCAACACAATCTCATAACTCTCCCATAATATGAAACTGAATAATTTCTTCAATATCGCTGCCATTTGTGCTATCGCTGCAGCATCGTCATGCTCCCACAAATCTAAAGTGGAACTCGAAACCATTCCCGTGGAAAAAGGGGATGTGGTGGAGGTAGTTACCGCCACAGGTACAATAGAATGTGTTACCACCGTGGATGTAGGTACACAAGTTACCGGCATTATCGACAAACTCTATGCCGATTTCAACTCCATCGTGAAGAAAGGCGAACTGATTGCCGAAATCGAGAAAACGCTTCTCGAAAGCGAACTCACATCGGCTGACGCCAACCTGGAGAGCGCACGTCTCACCTACGAATACAACAAGCGCAATTTCGAGCGCGACACAAAACTACACGAGAAGCAACTCATCAGCGACTACGACTATGAGACTTCGCGCAAAGACTATCTCCTTGCCAAATCGGCTTACACCAAGGCGCAAGCCGACCGTGTGAAGGCTGCCAAAAACCTCAACTATGCCGAAATCTACTCCCCTATCGACGGAATCGTCATCTCCCGCGAAGTGGAAGTGGGACAAACCGTGGTTTCGAGCATGAATGTAGCCAACCTCTATACCATTGCCGACCTGAGCAACATGCAAGTGATTGCCGATGTTGACGAAGCCGACATAGGCGCGGTTCACGAGGGACAGAATGTTACATTCACCGTCGATGCCTTCCCCAACGATGTGTTCACCGGCACAGTGCAGCAAGTGCGTCTCAGCGCCACCACCACCAGCAACGTGGTAACCTACGAAGTAGTGGTAAATGCCGACAACAAAGAGATGAAACTCATCCCGGGACTCACCGCCAACATCACCATCAACGTGAAAGAGTCGCGCAACGTGCTCTCACTGCCGCTCAAGGCTCTGAAATTCGAGCCGAGGGAGTTTGAAGAAGCCGAATATCTTCCCAAGGCAGAGGCAATGCCACAGATACCCGAAGGAGTTCCCACCGAGCGCAAAGACCCCACCATCGCCACAGCCGACAACCGCCGCTTGGTGTGGGTGGTTCGCAACAACACCCTCATCCCGGTGGAAATCACGATGGGCGAAGACAACGGAATCATGTTTGAGGTGAAAAGCGGACTCCAAGAGGGTGATGAAGTGGCACTCCAATACAACGAGGCTGCGATGCCGGCAGGCGACGCTCCACAAGGCACCGAAAGTCCGTTCATGCCCAAACGCCCCGGAAGCGACAAAAACAAAAAGAAATAAGCCATGCCACGCGAAATCATAAGAATAGAGAAACTACGTCGCAACTTCATCGTCGGCTCAGAGACAGTGTGCGCATTGCGCGGGGTGAGCTTCACAATCTGCGAGGGTGAATTTGTTACCATCATGGGCACCTCAGGCTCGGGCAAATCCACTCTGCTCAACACCCTCGGCTGCCTCGACACCCCCACCTCGGGAGACTACTTTCTCGACGGCGTGGATGTGAAAAGTATGGACAAAAACAAGCGTGCCATGCTGCGCAACCGCAAGATTGGGTTCATATTCCAGAACTACAACCTGCTGCCCAAGACCACAGCGGTGGAGAATGTCGAACTCCCGCTGCTCTACAACAGCGAGGTGAGCGCAAAAGAGCGTTTCGACCGCGCAGTGAAGGCACTCGAGGCTGTAGGGCTGAAAGACCGCCTCTACCACAAGAGCAACCAGATGTCGGGCGGACAGCAACAACGCGTGGCAATAGCGAGAGCGCTTGTCAACGACCCGGTGATTATCCTCGCCGACGAGGCTACCGGAAACCTCGACACCCGCACATCCTACAGCATCCTCGTGCTGCTGCAAGAGTTGCACGCCAAGGGTAAAACCATCATCTTCGTTACCCACAATCCCGACCTCGCAAAATACAGCAGTCGAAACATCGTGTTGCGCGACGGCAAGATTGTATCAGATGAGCTTAACCCGCATCAGGAAAGTGCGCTCGACACCTACAATTCCCTCCCAATCCTCAATGATTAGAGTATGAACTTAGCAAATCTTCTAAAAATAGCGATAAAAGCCCTTGGCAACAACAAGATGCGGTGCTTCCTCACGATGCTCGGCATCATCATCGGCGTGGCATCGGTGATTGCCATGCTCGCCATAGGTCAAGGCTCCAAGCAGAGCATCAAGGAACAGATTTCCGAGATGGGCTCCAACATGATTATGATTCATCCGGGAACCGAGCAGCGTGGCGGAGTGCGCCAGAGCAGCGACGATATGCAGTCGCTCAAGCCTGCCGATTTCACGGCTTTGCGCGACAACACATCTTTCATCGCGGCTATCTCGCCATCGGTGAACAGCGGCGGGCAGTTTATCAACGGCGCCAACAACTACCCCTCGACAATCTACGGTGTAAACCAAGACTATCTCGAAATACGCCGCCTCACCGTCGAGGACGGAAGCATGTTCAACGACCGCGACGTGCTCAGTGCCGCCAAGGTGTGCATCGTGGGCAAGACAGTGGTTGACAACCTGTTTCCCGACGGCTCATCGCCTGTGGGTAAAGTGGTGAGATTCAACAAAATACCATTCACAATTGTGGGAGTGCTCAAGTCGAAAGGCTACAACAGCATGGGTATGGACCAGGACGATGTCGTGCTTGCGCCCTACACCACAATAATGAAGCGTGTTCTCGCAGTGGACTATATCCAAGGCATTTTCGCATCGGCAATCACCGAAGAAGCCACCGAGGATGCAATAGCCGAAATCACAGAGATACTGCGCCGCAACCACAAACTTAGAGACGCCGACGAAGACGACTTCACCATCCGTTCTCAGCAGGAACTCAGCAGCATGATGAGCAGCACGAGCGACATGATGACCATCCTCCTCGCCTGCATCGCCGGAATCTCGCTCCTCGTGGGTGGTATCGGCATTATGAACATCATGTATGTGTCGGTTACGGAGCGCACGCGAGAAATCGGATTGCGCATGAGCATCGGCGCACGAGGACGCGACATCCTGGCTCAATTTCTCATCGAAGCAGTGATTATCAGCGTAACAGGTGGAATTATTGGGGTGAT
>JBJEKB010000307.1:0-6924 GCA_051878395.1 Muribaculaceae bacterium | reverse complement strand
AATATGTTACCGAAGATGGAATCACAACATCACCGGTGTATTCATCGGCATATTCATTATACGCACTTCCTTTATAGGTAACAGAGACTGTGCCATCATCATTTTTGTTGTAGTAGATGCCATCAACTTCGAAATCGTGGGCGGTGGCGGCGGTTGCCACGAGCGACAGCATTGCTGTGAGCACTGCTCGCATGATTGATTTCTGTTTCATTTTTTTGAAATAGTTTTATTGGTCGTGAAAATAGGATTAATTTTTTCCTTTTCACCCACAAAATTAGCACATTATCGAAATAAATACAAATTTTAACGCAAAAAATAATAGAAGTTTCGTGGAGGGGGCTATGTGTGCGGCGAGGCGTGGTGGTGCTTGGGGCGTACCTTTGGCACACAGTCGAGGGAGGGCATCCGGCTGTCCTGCACAACTGCGTAAGTGCAGGGTTATGGGCAGGCACGCCACGTTGTAGCTTTCGTTGGCGGCTTGGCGTGAGCCGGGTGGGAATCGGAGTTCTCGGAGCACTCGGAGTGGCTCGCTGACGCTTGCCTTGGGGAGGGGACCCTCGCTGACGCTCGCCTCAGCTGGCGACGGTGATTGGGCGATGTGGTATCAAATGCAAATTTTAAGGGATGAAATTGCGGGGGAGCGGAGAATTTGCGGGGGTGATATAATTTTGGGGCGAGATTTGCGTTATATATACTATAATGTGAAAATAATGCTCAGATTTAGATATATATTGCTTTTGGTGCTTGCTGCGGTGGCTATGACTGCCAGCGCACAGGTGAAAATTTCCGGTAAGGTTACCAACGAGGATAACGAGCCGATTGAGTTTGCCACTGTGCGCGTGGCGGGCACGGCTATTGGCGTGAATACCAATCTCGATGGCGACTACACAATCAATGTGGCGAAACGCGACACCATCGAGATTATATTCAACTGCATAGGCTACAAGGAGTTGAAACGACAGCTTATTAAGCCGAAAGGGACGATGACACTCAATGTGAGGCTCCTCAAGTCGAGTCACGAACTTGGCGAGTTGCAAGTAACCGAGTTTAAGAAGCAAACCAACTCGATGCAAGCCATCGATGCAAGCAAATTGCAGCTC
The DNA here is from genome assembly GCA_051878395.1 of Muribaculaceae bacterium. Classification (GTDB taxonomy): domain Bacteria; phylum Bacteroidota; class Bacteroidia; order Bacteroidales; family Muribaculaceae; genus W0P31-042. The sequence goes on along the minus strand of JBJEKB010000307.1, from coordinate 5,824 downwards.
ATGCCCACCGTGGGCGGCAACGGCGTGGAATCGCTCATCACCACAATGGCTGGTGTCAGCTCTAAGAACGAGATGAGTTCGCAGTACATGGTGCGCGGTGGCTCGTATGACGAAAACAGCGTGTATATCAACGGAATAGAAGTGTATCGCCCTCAGCTTATCAGCAGCGGACAGCAGGAGGGACTTAGCATCATAAATTCGGATATGGTAGGCTCGGTAAACTTCTCGACAGGCGGATTTAATGCCGAATATGGCGACCGAATGTCGTCGGTGCTCGACATCACCTACCGCGAGCCGGAGAAATACGAGGGGGCGTTGGCGCTGTCGCTCCAAGGGGTGAATGCCTCGTTTGGACAGAACACCGGCAACTTCTCGCAACTCCACGGCATCCGCTACAAGCGCAACAGCTCGCTGCTCGGCTCGCTTGAAACCAAGGGGGAATATGACCCGCAGTATCTCGACTATCAGACCAACCTCAACCTGCGCCTCGGCAAGAAGGTGAAGGTGGGATTCCTCGGCTACATCTCGGTGAACGACTACCGCTTCACCCCCGAGAACCGAAGTACCAGTTTCGGCACATCCAACAATGCCAAGCAATTCACCGTGTATTTCGACGGACAGGAAAAAGATAAATTCGAGACCTATTTCGGCGCTCTCACACTCAATTACAAGCACAACAAATCGAGCGATTTCTCACTCCTTGCGTCGGGATACCTTACCAACGAACTTGTGGCTTACGACATCTCGGGTGAATACTGGCTCGACAAAGCCGGAACCAACGGCGAAGACGCCATCGGCGGTGAGCTTGGTGTGGGAAAATATCACGAGCATGCCCGCACAAGGCTGAAAATGAGCGTTTTCAACCTCGGTTTGAGAGGAAACACATCGATAAACTTCCACAACCTCACCTACGGCGTCAATTTCGTGCACGAAAACATCCACGACCGCCAGCGCGAGTGGGAGGTGCGCGACTCGGCTGGCTATTCGCTCCCTGTCGATGGTACCGGCGTGAATGTTATATATAATGTGTCGTCGCGCAACAACCTGTCGTCGAATCGCTTCTCATTCTTCGCCCAAGACACCTACAAGGTGCAGAGCCGCATGGGATTGTGGGTGATAAACGGCGGCGTGCGCTGCTCCTATTGGGACTACAACAAGCAATTCCTTGTGAGTCCGCGTGCGAGCGTGGGGCTTGTGCCGGCGTTCAACGAGCGCTTCTCGATGCGACTCGCCGCAGGTGTGTATTACCAAACTCCGTTCTATAAAGAATACCGCGAAGAGGTAACCGACGACGATGGAAACACTGTTGTGGTGCTCAACAACAATATCAAGGCACAGCGAAGCATCCATGTGATTGCCGGAACCGACTACTCTTTCCGCGCCATGGAACGGCCGTTCAAACTCTCGGCGGAATTGTACTACAAGAATCTCGCCAATCTCATCCCCTACGAAATCGACAACCTTAAGATGGTGTATTCGGGGCGCAACGAGTCGAGCGGATATATCGCCGGACTTGATGTGAAATTTTTCGGACAGTTTGTGCCCGGAACCGATTCGTGGATTAGTTTCTCGCTCATGAAAACGCAAGAGGAACTCAATGGAGTGAAAGTGCCGCGCCCCACCGACCAGCGATATAGTTTCGCGCTCTTCTTCACCGACTTTTTCCCGAAATTCCCGAAAATCAAATTCAACCTTCGCGCCATCTATTCCGACGGATTGCCCACAACGGCACCGCGCAGCACACGCGACAAAGGCTATTTCCGCACCCCGGCATATAAGCGCATCGACATAGGCGCAAGTTACCAACTCGTGGGCGGATACAAGGATGGCGAGGCGCGTCCCAATAATTTCCTGCGCTATTTCAAGAGCGTGTGGATTGGAGTGGATGTGTTCAACCTCCTCGACATTTCCAATGTGAGCAACTACTACTGGGTAACCGACGTCAACGACATGCAGTATGCCGTGCCCAACTACCTCACACGCCGCCAGTTTAATGTGCGCCTGAGTGTGAATTTCTAATTAGAACGCGCCGAGCGCAGTGTAGAGACTGTGCAGCGGAAGCCCCATTACATTGTAGTAACTCCCCTCGATGCGCCGTATTCCCGCGGCGCCAATCCACTCTTGTATGCCGTAGGCACCCGCTTTGTCCATCGGCTTGAAGCGGGTGATGTAGAAATCTATCTCATCGTCGGTGAGAGAGTCGAAAAACACCTCGGTGGTGGTGCTGAAAGAAGTGGATTTCTCGGTTGTGAGAATTGTAACGCCGGTAATAACGAAGTGGGAGCGCCCCGAGAGGCGATGGAGCATAAGGCGCGCTTCGGCGGCATCTGCCGGCTTGCCGAGCGGCTTCCCGTCGAGCATCACAAGGGTGTCGGCGGTGATAATCATAGTGTTTGGAGTGAGGAGCGAGGAGTGTCCTTCGGCTTTCTTGCGGGAGAGGTATTCCGGAATCTCTTGCCACGCAAGCGAGGCGGGATAACTCTCGTCGAGGCCGTCTATCACCTTAACGGTGAAGTCGATGCCGAGTTGCTCGAGCAGCTGGCGGCGACGCGGCGATGCCGACGCCAGAATGATATTGTATTTGTTGAGATTTTCGAGAGGTGCCATAGAAATTGAGTGATTTTACCAACCAAAAGCCTTGTCGTCGCTCATCCACAGCCCTTGCGCCTCGAGCACCTGCTGCAAGATGTCGCGAGCCACGCCATAGCCGCCGGCGCATGGAGTGATGTATTTTGCCACACCGAGAATCTCCGGGGCAGCGTCGGCAGGAGCAATAGGCAGCCCGGCACGGCACATCACCTGATAGTCGGGGATATCGTCGCCAACGTAAGCCACCTCCTCGGGCTTGAAGCCATATTTCTCCATCCACTCATCGAAACGGGTGATTTTCACCGAAGCACCCATGATTACATCCTGCACTCCGAGTCCTTCGTAGCGCTTGCGCACACTCTCGGTGTTGCCACCGGTGATAATTGCGAGCTTGATGCCGCGTTTCACGGCAAGTTGCATGGCATATCCGTCTTTGATATTCACCATGCGCATCGGTTCGCCGCCAACGTGGAGCGGAATTGTGGAAGGGGAGAGGACACCATCGACATCAAATGCAATGCCCTTGATTTTAGACAAGTCGTAGTTGATTTTATTCATTTGTGGTAGTTGATAATGCTGTTTGTAATAATGGAATAGATGTTTTTGATGTTTTCATCCGAGATAGTGTCGAGATGGGCGTTGATGACTTTGGAGTCGCCGCGCACCGCAGGACCGGTTTGCGCCTTCTCGGGCGGCATCTGTCGGAGTTTCTCCACCGTGGTGCCGATTAGCGGCATCAGGGCTGAAAACGGGATGCCGGTGGGCGCGAGGATGTCGCGGGCGAGAGCGCACAGGTGGTTGGTGAAGTTGCAGGCAAACACGGCGGCGATGTGGAGCTTGCGTCGTGTGTCGCTATCGGCATCGAAGACAGTGGGTGAGAGCATCTCGGCAATGGCGCGGATGCGTTGGAGCGTCGCTTCACTGTTCCCCTCGATGAAAAACGGGATTGCATTCACATCCACCACGGCATCGCGGGTGAAAGTTTGCAGCGGATAAAGCACGCCGCAATTCTTGAACCGAGAGCCGAACACCTCGATGCCGCATCCGCCCGAAGTGTGGAGCCACAGAGCATCGCGAGCCGCTTCCGGCACAGCGTCGAGCACCGCGGCTATAGCGTTGTCCTTGACACACACCACCGCCAAGTCGATATCGCTGTCGATATCGGCAATGTTGTCGATAGGGGTGGCGTTGCCGAGACGCGCCGCAAGAGCCTTGGCGTGGCTGATGTCGCGGCTAAAGACATTGCACACACGGCAATGGCGGTCGAGAGCCGGAGCGAGGTGCCAAGCCACATTCCCGGCGCCAATCACAGCCGCCTTCATTGGGCGATGTGCACCTTCTCCCATTGCAGTTTCTCGAGGTCGAACGGTTTGCGTTGCTCATCGGGATGCCCGAGAGTGATAGCGCACAAAATCTGTTGTTCGCCGGGGATATTCACAAATTGGGAAATGTAATCTTGAGCGGAATCGCCATCCTTGTCGTAGCGGTCGCGAATCTGCACCCAGCAGCTGCCAATCCCGAGCGCCTCGGCTTGCAGCTGGATGTAGGTGGCGGCGATAGCGCAATCTTCAATCCAGGCGCTGCTTTTCTGCGGGTCTGCCATCACAAACACCGCAAGGCTGCATTTTGCGATGGGACCGGCGCCAAATTCGCGGCAGTGGCTAAGTTTTTCAAGAATTTCTTTATTGTCAACGAGCAGAAACTCCCATGGGGTGCATCTTTTCGACGAAGGAGCCATGAGGGCAGCCTCGATGATGGTTTTTACCGCTTCTGCCGAAATCGGTTGGTCGGTGTATTTTCTTATGGAATGCCTTTGAACGAGCATTTCGTGAAACTGAGCTACTTTCATTGTCGTAATGGTTTAAAATTGTGATGTAAAGATAGTGAATTTTGTGCTTATAATAAAAAATGAGGGGATGAAAAGGTGATAAAAAACAATATTGTGAAAATTTTTGTGAAAAATAGGATAAAAAAACGGCAAATTGTTTTGAAACTGCCATCGAGTTGATTATCTTTGTAACCACATTATGTATTTCTAACCACATTAAACAAATTATACATTAAATCATGAGTAAACCGTATGTAGTAGGTATCGATATAGGTGGTACCAACACAGTATTTGGAATTGTAGATGCTCGCGGAAACGTATTGGCAAGCAACTCTATCAAAACGGCAAAACACGCCAAAATTGAGGATTATGTTGAGGAACTTTATCAAGAACTCACTCGCTTAATCGATGCAAACAATGCTACCGACAAGATTCTCGGTATCGGTATCGGCGCTCCCAACGCCAACTATTTCTCCGGAATGATTGAAGGCAGTGTAAACCTCCCATGGCCCACACCAATACCATTGGCTGACCTTGTAAGTGAAAAATTCGGTATCCCGGTAACAATCACCAACGACGCTAACGCAGCTGCCATCGGCGAAATGACCTATGGCGCCGCTCGCGGATTGAAGGATTTCATCATGATTACCCTCGGTACAGGTGTTGGTAGCGGTATCGTTATCAATGGTCAACTCGTTTATGGCCACGATGGTAATGCCGGTGAATTGGGCCACGTTGTCATCAAGCGCAACAATGGTCGCTTGTGTGGTTGCGGTCGCACAGGCTGTCTCGAGGCTTACTGCTCTGCTACAGGTGTGGCTCGCACAGCACGCGAATTCCTCGAAGCACGCACCGAGCCTTCTTTGCTTCGCAATCTCCCCATCGAAGACATCACTTCAAAGGATGTTTACGATGCAGCGGTTGCCGGCGACCAATTGGCTAAGGATATCTTTGAGTTCACAGGCAACCTCCTCGGCGAGGCATTTGCCGACTTCATCACATTCTCTTCTCCCGAGGCTATCATCCTCTTCGGCGGTCTTGCAAAATCGGGCGATTTGTTGATGAATCCTATCAAGAACTCTCTCGACAAGAACATCCTCAAAGTGTTCAAGGGCAAAACAAAAATCCTTCTCTCCGAACTCAAAGAGAGCGACGCTGCAGTGCTTGGCGCAAGTTCTCTCGGTTGGGAAGCTAAATAAGATACACATATTTATATGTAAGTCCACTCCGGTGGACTTACATTTCCCGAATACTGTTTCAAAAATATTACAACGAAAATACTCGTAACAATGAAAAATGAATATGTACCGCAGCCGGTAGATACCGCCGGGATTAATCTCCCCGATGAGATGGAAGCCCTTGCCGAAAAATTGGCAAAGAATGTTCACGATGTGTGGGCGCGCACCA
>JBJEKB010000306.1:0-6961 GCA_051878395.1 Muribaculaceae bacterium | reverse complement strand
AATTTTTCCCAATCATGATGTTTATGTCGGACCTTTTGATGCCAAATTTATGGCTCGGAATAGAGTTCGCAGTTGGAATGAGGTATCTTTTACTATACAGGCACAAGCAAAGAATGAGCCTTTGCATCCTCAAGCGCCAAAAATGGTGTACAAGAATAAGAATGAAAGAATATTTGCCACGGGATATGAGCATTTATACAGGCGACTAAGTGTAAGGGAATGTGCTCGAATTCAAACATTCCCCGACTCATTTCGATTCATATACACAAACATTCAAGATGGTTATAAAATGGTTGGAAATGCCGTACCACCGAGAATGGCAAAATATTTGGCAGAACAATTAAAAATAATTTTAAAGATATAGCTACTATGGATACCTCAAATTCTACAATTTACGGGAAAGCATACGAATATGCGTGCATACTCGCTTTAATAGACAAAGTAAAATGCATCCGTGAAATCGAGATAGATGAAAATAAAAGCGTTAAAATTGCTCGACAGCGCTATAACAGCATTGATAAAGCGATGCAAGATGAAATGATGTTGTCGGCTAAAGCCGGAATAGCGGCTATTATGGATATGGAGCCTCGCATTGAGGAAGATGGCAAAGACAAACTTACAGTTACTTTACAACCCGATACTGCAGCTACAAGAAAAGGAGATATTCGTGATGTGCTCATAATTCGACGCTCAATCAACTGGGAAATAGGTATTTCTGTGAAGCATAATCACAGTGCCTTGAAGCACTCGAGAATATCCCCGCATATAGATTTTGGCAGTGAGTGGATGGGTGTGCCGTGTTCTCCAAGATATTTCGAGAACATAAACAAGGTGTTCGACAAACTTGCTATCGCTAAAAATCAAAACAAACTTTGGTCTGAGTTGGATAGCAAGGAAGATGAGGTATATGTACCGCTGCTTAATGCGTTCATGGAAGAATTTAATTCTCTCCAAGAAAGCAACAATGTGACATCGAAACTTGTAAAGTACTTAATTGGCTGTAACGGCAAAGATTATTATAAATTGATTCACCATGATGACCATACCACCACTGTTATGCCATTTAATTTATTTGGCACGCTAAATCTTTCTTCAAACTCACAAAGACCAAGAATTAACGTGCCTCCAATCGAACTGCCTGATAGAATCATCGAACTTGCTTTTAAAGAGGGGTCAAAAACAACAATCGTTTTAACAATGAACAAAGGATGGTCCATTTCAATGAGATTGCATAACGCATCAAGTAGAGTTGAAATGAGTCTAAAATTTGATATTCAGTTACAAAGTAAGCCTGAAAAATTTTTCTATCTCGATGTAAAATGGTAGAAATTAAATTCCGAAACTACTCCCTGTGCCAATAACACCTAATAAAATAGTCGCATTTTAATCTCGTCCACAAAAGTGGCGGAAGGGGTGGCAAAATGGGCGTGGATTAAGTTTTTAGGGAAAAAGTGCCGTTGTTTTGTCGAAAAGTGCTAACTTAGCAGAATAATTTTTTCAATTATGGACTCACAGTTAAATGAAATATTTGTAAATGCAAGAGAGGCGGCACGCAAGCTGAATTTGCTTGACGAAGCCACAAAAAATTCACTTCTTCTAACACTTGCCGACACTATCGGACAGCACACCGCCAACATTCTCGATGCCAACACCAAAGATTTGGCAAAGATGTCGCCGGAAAATCCGAAATACGACCGGCTTAAGCTCACCGAGGCTCGTCTTGCCGGGATAGCCGGGGATATGCGCAACGTGGCTTCGCTTCCATCGCCATTGGACAGAGTATTGATGGAATCGGTTCTTCCCAACGGGTTGAAAATACGCAAGGTATCGGTGCCGTTTGGTGTGATAGGCGTGATATATGAAGCGCGCCCGAATGTGTCGTTTGACGTGTTCTCGCTCTGCTTCAAGAGCGGAAGCGCCTGCGTGCTCAAAGGTGGCAGCGATGCCATCGACAGCAACCGCGCTATTGTGCAACTCATTCGCAGCACACTCAAAGCTGCCGGAATCGACGAGAATGTAGTGCAACTGCTTCCGCCATCGCATCAGGCAACCGCCGAGATGCTCCATGCCGTGGGATATATCGACTTGATTATTCCGCGCGGCAGCAAGAACCTCATAGAGTTTGTTCGTGATAATTCGCGAGTGCCGGTGATTGAAACCGGAGCGGGAATTTGCCACACATATTTCCACAGCTCGGGCGACATTGAGAAGGGTCGTGCCATTGTCAACAACGCCAAGACACGCCGCGTGAGTGTGTGCAACGCTCTCGACTGCCTGCTTGTCGATGCCGCGCGCATCTCCGACCTGGCATCGCTTGTCGAGCCGCTTGCGGCAAGTAAGGTGGTGATTTATGCCGACGAGAAGGCGTATAATGCGCTTGAAGGGGTGTATCCGCTGCTCGAACATGCCACCGACGAGAACTGGGGACGCGAATATATGGACTACAAGATGTCGCTTCGCATTGTCGATGGGCTTGAAGAAGCACTTGCGCATATCGCGCGCTACACATCGCATCACAGCGAGAGCATAGTTGCCGAAGATGCCGATGCTTGCAAGCGTTTCACCCGCGAGGTGGATGCCGCGTGTGTATATACCAATGCGCCGACATCGTTTACCGACGGTGCTCAATTCGGGTTTGGTGCCGAAATCGGCATCTCCACCCAGAAACTTCACGCCCGCGGTCCGATGGCGCTCCCCGAGATTACCACCTATAAATATATCATCGAGGGTGAAGGTCAAATAAGAAATAACTAATTAATCTACAATAAATTACATTATGAAACTTATACAAAAACGCATTTTTGCAGCCGCAGTGGCTATGTGTGGCGTAATGTCGGCATTCGCCGCTTGGGATGGCACGTCGGCATCTTGGACAAAAGGGTCAGGCGCTGAGACCGACCCATATCTTATTGAGAATGAACAAAATTTCGCCTATTTTGCCGAGCAGGTCAATTCGGGCAACAAATTGAGGAACTTATATTTCCGCATAACCGCCGACTTGGATATGGGAGGCCGCACTTTCCCGAAAATCGGCAACTTCGACACCTACACCACCGGCGAATCGCAGACAGTTGTCGATAACTCCATCGCATTCATGGGTACGCTCGATGGCGATTTTCATGTGATTGACAACTTTATAGTGGAATATTACAATGAGGAACTTGGCGGCACCGGACTATTTGCCGTTGCACGCGAAGGAACAGAGCTCCGCAACATCGTCCTCGGTGCCAACTCGGTGGTGAAAGGCGATATCGTGTGCGGTGCCTTTGTAGGTCAAATGATGGGCGGACTCATTGAGAATTGCGAGAACCGTGCTTCGGTATATGGAAACATGTTCACAGGTGGCTTTGTGGGCTGCATGGAAGGTGGCAAGGTCGCAAACTGCGTGAACAACGGCGCTGTGGTTGGAGCCACAGAAGTGGGCGGCATTGTAGGTCAAGGTGCCGGAATCGGCGTTGTTGACCACTGCTACAACACCGCCTCAGTAAAAGCCGAAGGATTTGGCGGTGCCGGAATTGGCGGCGCACTTTATGAGCGTTTCACCATTTCAAACTGCTACAGCATTGGCGCTGTGAGCGGAAAGTCAAGTCCTTATATGGGAAGCCCATGCGCCATAGTGTCGGATGCTTTTGCCACCAACAAAATCACAAACTGCTATTTTGTGAAGGAACTTACCATATATGGCGACACACGCGCCACAGCCAAGAGTGCCGATGAGATGAAAAGCGCCGAGGTGATTTCACTCCTCAACAACGGCGCGGATGCATTTGTGGCAGACACCGACAACCGCAACAGCGGTTTCCCGGTGCTGGCATGGCAAAGCAAGGTGGCAGGCGTGGAGACCGTAATGGCTGAGATGCCGGCAGTTTCGGTTATTGGCAATGTGGTTTCGTGCGACGAGCCGATGGAAGTCTATTCCGTTAACGGCATCCGCGTAGCCCAAGGCAACTCGGTTGTTCTCCCCGCCGGGATATATGTCGTGAAAGCCGGCAATGCCGCAGGTAAAATTGCAATCAAGTAAAACAAAATAAGCTATTATGAGAAATTTCACTACAGTAGAAGATATTGGCGATATTCAAGCCGCAGTAAAAGAAGCCCTTGAAGTGAAAGCAAACCGATTTGCCTACAAGCACCTCGGCACCGACAAGACATTGTTGATGATTTTCTTCAACTCATCGCTCCGCACCCGCCTTTCCACACAGAAGGCGGCACTGAATCTGGGCATGAATGTGATTGTGCTCGATGTGAACCAGGGCGCATGGAAACTCGAGACAGAGCGCGGCGTGATAATGGATGGCGACAAACCGGAACACCTCCTCGAAGCAATTCCGGTGATGGGCTGCTACTGCGATGTAATCGGAGTGCGCTCATTTGCGCGTTTCGAGAGCAAGAAAGACGACTACGAGGAGAAAATCCTCAACCAATTCATCCAATACTCCGGTCGCCCGGTGTTCAGCATGGAGGCTGCGACACGCCACCCGTTGCAGAGTTTTGCCGACCTCATCACAATCGAGGAGCACAAGCGCGTGGAGCGTCCCAAAATTGTGATGACATGGGCACCCCACCCTCGCGCCCTCCCGCAGGCTGTTCCCAACTCGTTTGCCGAATGGATGAACGCCACCGGCTACGAATTTGTTATCACACACCCCAAAGGGTATGAACTCGACCCCCGTTTTGTTGGCAACGCCGTTGTGGAATACGACCAAGACAAGGCTCTCGAGGGCGCCGATTTCGTGTATGCCAAGAACTGGGCGGCATACACCGACCCCAACTATGGCAAAGTGATTTCGACCGACCGCAGTTGGACGGTAACCACCGAAAAAATGGCACTCACCAACAACGCCTTTTTCATGCACTGCCTCCCGGTGCGCCGCAATATGATTGTGAGCGACGATGTAATCGAGGCACCCACCTCGCTTGTGATTCCCGAGGCAGCCAACCGCGAAATCTCAGCCCAAGTGGTGCTGAAACGTATTCTTGAATCGTTATAACACATATATAATATGAGAGTGCTGCTTTTTCTTGTGATGTCGCTGCTTGCCGGCACAATTTCTGCCTCCGACCTCAAATTATGGGAGGATGGACCGCTTGAATGGAGCGATTTCAAGGGGACTCCCAATATGCTCGACAGCAAATCGAGCATAAAAGTGTATCTCACTATCCGTTCTCGCAACGCCGCATCGAGCGGAAAGAAGGAGAATGTAACCCTTGTTGCCGAGGCGGTGATGGTGCGCGACATGTCGGTTGCCGACTCATCGCAGCGCACCGAGCAGCGCCTTCGCTATCACCAGTTGCAATTCGATATGCTCGAAGGATTCCGCCGCCAACTCCAAAACGAGATTAACGCAGGGCTAACCGGCATCGATGCCGACGAGCGGCTGCGCACCTACACTCGTCGATTCGTGGAATCGGTCGATGACATGAACGAGCAAACCAACTATGGCTCAAACGAACCGAAACTGCAGGAATGGGAGTATTATGCCCGCCGCAAACTCGATGAAATCGGGCTTCCGCCGGAGCCAAAGGTGGAACTTGCTCCATTCTCATACGGATTCTTCCTCGGCACAGGCATGTTGTGGACCACATCGTCGCTCCACGATGCATTCTCCGGCTCGTGGACTTTCACCGCAGGATTGCAACTCGGCTACCGCCGCCTGCGCTTGCGCGCCGACATCGGATACAGCCAGCCGAAACTCAATCGCGACAACATCATGGGCATCCCCAATCAGAGCATCAACGGCACATACGCCTCGCATCTTGCTTCGTCGATTGCCCTTGGTTGTGCAGTTGTGGATACCAAACGATTCACCATATCGCCGTTTTTCGGATGCCGATGGAGTGCCTTCCAGTGGAATCTCGGCAACTACGAGGAGATAGACGATGAAATGAAACTTACAAGTGTGGAGACTCGTTCAATCCACGATTGGAACTGGTATGCCGCTGTCGATTTTGACATAAAATTCTACACCACGGTGTCGCAAAGCACATTTTTCCTCACCGGGCATCACGAGCAATACACCTCGTCGATTCGCATCTCCCCATATATATCGCGCGCATCGTTCGACACCCCTGTGCCGGCGCTTAGCGGCTACCAGGTGGGCATCACCGTGGCATATTCTGGCTTGGCGCGCTCGTTACGCATAAGATAACCAAAAACCGGCACGATTATGAATAGGTGCATCTCTCTATTACTTGTGGTGATTGTGGCGCTTGTTTCCACATCAGCCACCAACTATGAGGCTCGAAATGCGGCTCGTTATGAACGAGAAGCCAAGTCGTACCTTGCCGATGCCGACCGCTACATGCGCACAGCGATGTCGGAGAGCAATTCGGCGCAGAGCTATCTGCGGCAAGCGGAATCATACGCCGAGAGTGGCAACATAGAAAAAGCCCGGCAGTATCACCGTTGGGCAGAGGATGCTCTCGACAGGATGGAGCGCAACATGAGATGGGCTGAAGATGCCCGCGACCGAGCCGAATCGCGGATGCGCTCGGCAAACGACGCCCTGCGCCGCGCCGCGCGATAATTCCCACAGCATTATAAGCCACGACAACAACACTTAGTAATTTTAATACGACTCGACTGCCAATCCTACGGAGGTCGAGTCTGTTTTATATCTCGACAATTTGCTAAACCGAGAAAATGAATATAGCAGCGCGAAATGTAAAATGACAAGGCGTTTTTCTTCATTACGGGGCTTTTGCGTAATTGTAATAAAATAATATTGTTAGCAATATTTAACTATTAGGGGGGGTAATTTGTGAAAATATATGTAATTTTGCAACAAGCTTTGATTCTCCTAAAATAGAACCAACGCTTAAAAGTATTATTTGCAGATAACAGATTATCGTAATGAACAAAAAAGTTTTTCTTCGGGCATTAATCCATAACAACGATTCGGAAGGCGGAATACGAATCCTGAAAGTAAAGCAGAAGCGAAGTGGTGGTTTTCGCAGCGAT
>JBJEKB010000305.1:0-1790 GCA_051878395.1 Muribaculaceae bacterium | reverse complement strand
GCTGGCTATCGCCTGGGTGAGTGTCGTGATGTGGTAGCGCATTGCGCGGGATTGCGGGCGATGGCGTGTGGGTGAGATCTCGGAGCACTCGGAGCACTCGGAGGGCTCGCTAACGCTCGCCTGTGGCTTGGTGTGTGCGCTGCGTAAGCAGCGCCGGGGAGAGGCTTTGTGGATTCAAGGGGTGTACCTTTGGCACACATTTTCTCTATCTATTGCTGATCCCCACACAACGGCATAAGTGTGGGTTATGATCGGGAGCACCCACTTCGGGGTGCCGCCATCGGTAGCGCACGCCACACTCCTTACCGCACTGCACGCTACACCCACACCCATTCGCACGCGAGCGTCAGCGAGCCACCCCGAGTGCTCCGAGCACTCCGAGTTCTCCGCGCGCACACTCTGCGTCGCTGCATCGATGGGATTTAGAAGAGGTGGTTGAAGATTTTGGTGGTGGCGCCGAGGTTGCTCTTGATGTAGCGCGCTGCGGTGGCTCCAGCCTCTGCGAGGTAGTCGCTGTCGGTGAGGAAGCGGTCGGCAAGCATGGCGTAGCCCTCTTTGTCGCTGATGCTGAACGCTCCGCCTTGTGCTATCAGGTCTCGCGCCTCTTTGAATTTGCTATAGTTGGGTCCAAAGACCACCGGAATGCCATAAACGGCAGCTTCGTTGATGTTGTGGATGCCCACTCCGAAGCCTCCGCCTATGTAGGCGGCGTTGGCATAGCGATAGCACGACGAGAGTATGCCGAAGCAGTCGATGATGAGTATGTCGCCATCGATTTTGTCGCCCGGTTTGAGAGTGGAGTAGCGCACTGCTTTCCGCTCCGAGCGTGAGAGAATCGATTTGATGTGTTCTTCGCTGATTACATGCGGTGCCACGATGAGTTTCATCTCGGGGTGGCGGTTGAAATGCTCATAAACGATTTCTTCGTCGGGTTCCCACGAACTTCCCATTATCAGGGTGAACTGCTTCTCGGCAAATTCCTTCACTGCCGGGAAATCGGTAGTAGAAGCCATGATGTCGGTAACCCGGTCGAAGCGTGTGTCGCCTGCCACCACAGTGTTGTTCACGCCGATTCCCTCAAGGAGTCGCTTCGATTCGTCATCCTGGATAAAGAGCGTGTTGAAACAGCCGAGCATCTTGCGGAACATTCCACCCCATGGCTTGAAGAAAATCTGCCCGGGACGGAAAATCGCCGAGATGATATAGGTGGGCACTCCGGCACGTTTGAGTTGTGTGAGATAGTTGCCCCAGAACTCATATTTCACGAAGATAGCCATTCGAGGCTGCACTGCGGAGACAAATCGGCGGGCATTCTCGGGAGTGTCAAACGGCAGATAGCACACCGCGTCGGCTCCGTTGTAGTTTTTGCGCACTTCATAACCCGAAGGGGAGAAGAATGTGAGCAAAATTTTCTCATTCGGGAATTTGCGCTTAATCATTTCGATGAGCGGACGCCCCTGCTCAAATTCTCCGAGCGATGACGCATGAATCCATATCGGCTTGTCGCCCTTGTCAAGTTTTTCTGCTATGATATCGAAAGTGTGTTTCTGCCCCTCTATCATCAGGCGAGCCTTCTCCATCTTCAGCGAAGCGAGTTTCACACCATTCTTATATAGCCGTATTGCAAGATTGTATAATGGATTCATAGGTTCTAAGTTGATTAGTAAATATTTGCGATTCTTTGAGTTTTGTCGGTTTTATGTTTCATGAGGTTGTCATCGAGATACACCCTTAGCAGAAGTTTTTGTGAGAATGCAAAACTCCCATTGGCGGCAAAAAAGTCGAGTGCG
>JBJEKB010000304.1:0-7031 GCA_051878395.1 Muribaculaceae bacterium | reverse complement strand
ATGAGAATGGCTACCGCATTGTTCTGCGCGTCACTTGCAGTGCAATTCTTATAGATGGGAAGCATATTGTCCCAATCAAACCTCACCGGGGGCAATGCAGGCATCTCCATCGAGCCGTATGGGTTGTTAAAAGTGTATCCGGGAATCTCGGCACACTCGTTTTCGGGCCAACGGTAATAATACATCACCTGCGCCATAGCGGTGCAAACACACCCGGTGGGCGACGATGCACCATCTGTGCTGCCGTGCGCCACCGGACAGAGATTGTTATATGGCGCCATTTGATACCATTCGGTTTTGAGAAGCGGCTCAATCGCCGCGCCGAGAGGCATAGATTCGCTGCGGACTTCTATTTCCTCGCTCTGCATTTCGGCTATAGCCTCGCTGTACCCGGCAAGCCACGCGCGCATAGCGGCAGGCATCTCGTCGAGATTGAGAGAGCCGGAATCGGAGTATCCGAGGATTTCATAACAACGGTCATCGCCACTCACAAGCACATAACCTCCACCGGAGATGTTGAAACCATAGATGTTGCGCATCTCCAACGCGGCTTTGTGCAATTGCTGCGACTCCATGCTCTTGATGTCGATGCCACCGGTGTGCGAACGCCGATTGATGAAGCGCAAAGCCGCTTGTTCGGCTTCGCTCTCGCTGATTGTAACCGCCATTGTCGGCAACGACAGCAATGCGGCTACCACTAATAGGACTGTCTTTCTAATCATATTGTATTCTTAAGGGATATCGGGAAAAAGCGCATGGGCATTGGCTGTGGTGCGCTCCACTATCTCGGAAACAGGCACCTCGAAGATTGCTGCAAGGCGCGATGCCACGGCAGGAAGGAAAGAGGACTCGTTGCGCTTGCCACGATGCGGCACAGGCGCAAGATAGGGGGAATCGGTTTCGAGAAGCACGCGGTCGAGTCCCGCACGGAGCACAGCCGGCTCGAGACGGGCATTCTTGAAGGTAACTATCCCGTTGAAGCCGAAATAGAAGTCGCCATAACCGCGCAGGCGGTCGATGTCGTCGGCAGTGCCGGTGAAACTGTGGAACACCATTCTCGGGAGCGCAAAATCGCACTCGTCGAATGTGCGCATTATCTCCTCAACGGCATTCCGGCAGTGGATTATCGCAGGAAGGTTCATCACCGAGGCAATTCGCAGCTGCTCTTTCAGCACCGTTTGTTGCTCTTTGAGGAATGTGGCATCCCAATAGAGGTCCATTCCTATCTCTCCCACAGCGATATAGCCTCCTTTTGCAATCTCTTGGAGAGTGCGGTCGAGGTGCGGCTTGTATCCGCCATCAACCGATGTGGGGTGGAAGCCCATCGCCATCGAAGTGCAATCGGGATAAGCGTCGTGGAGACGGTGCATAGCATCGAATGTGTCGAAATCGACATTGGGAAACACCAAATGCCTCACTCCTGCATCAAATGCGCGGCGCATCACCTCGTCGCGGTCGGCATCAAATTCTTCGAGATAGATATGTGTGTGGGTGTCGATCATTTGTCCCTGTTCACAAGCATATTAACGTAAGCTTCAAATGCCTTGCGACCATCGCCTTTGAACGACACTTTGTCGAGCCATTCGAGCGACTTGGCGAGGTGGTTGTCGATTTGCTCGGTGCAGAGGCGCGGAATCTCCAGCATATCATAAATCGCCTTCACTCCGGCAATCTTCTCGGCATTGCGGCTCTTGTCGTTTATCGCAAAGAGGGCGTCGAGACGCGCCGTGGTTTCCTTGTCGGCATTGCGATAGGCGCTGATGAGCATAAATGTCTTTTTGGCGTTAAGGATGTCGCCACCTATCTCTTTGCCGAATGTGGCAGGGTCGCCATAGGTGTCGAGATAATCGTCCTGCAACTGGAATGCGAGTCCGAGTTCCATTGCAAAGCCATAAAGAGCCTCCTGCGAAGCCTCGTCGGCACCGGCAATCACCGAGCCGAGGCGACATGCGGCACCAAAGAGCACCGAGGTCTTGAGGCGTATCATTTCGATATACTCATCCACCGTAACATCGTTGC
This sequence comes from Muribaculaceae bacterium, assembly GCA_051878395.1. Lineage (GTDB taxonomy): Bacteria > Bacteroidota > Bacteroidia > Bacteroidales > Muribaculaceae > W0P31-042. Next base: position 5,012 of record JBJEKB010000304.1, on the reverse strand, counting down.
GGCTTTCGAAATCCATATCCCACTGCTGCCCCTCGTAGATTTCCATAGCGGTGCGGTTGAAAATATCCATCACAGCGGGCAGTTTGTCGGCAGGAGCCTTAGACATAATGATTGTGGCAGTGGTGAGCATGGCATCGCCGCTCAAGATTGCGGTGTTTTCGTTCCAACGGCAATGCACGGTGGGCTTCCCGCGGCGCACATCCGCCTTGTCCATCACATCGTCGTGAAGGAGGGTGAAGTTGTGGTAAAATTCAAGCCCGACAGCCTGATTGACAGCCGCCTCACAAGGTGTTCCAAAGGCTTCACAAGCCATCAATGTGAGCACCGGGCGCAAACGCTTGCCGCCGAGCGACATAGTGTAGGCAATAGGTTCGTACAAATGGGCGGGCTGCGCCGGATATTCTACCGCTGCGATAGCCTTGTTGACAATTTCGAGATAATCAGAGAATGATTGCATATCTTTATGGTTTATTATTGTAATGGTTGTTGAATTGCTCGAGCAAATCGGGGTTGCCGGCATAGATTTTCCTCACCTCATCGGCAATTTCGACTGCTGCCGCGGGGTCGTTGTGCGTCGAAAGCATCTTGCCGAGGATAGCCGGAGTGCTTATCGAAGTGTAAAGAAGAGCCTGCTCCTGTGCCGGAAGCCCCGCCACAGCCTTGTCGAGGGCGGTTTCCCACTCCCCTATCGACGATGGCTCGCCGCTCATGGCATACACAAATCGTGTAATTGCCACGATGTCGCTGATTCTCGCACGCTTCTCGAAGAGGGAAGCCTCGCTCTTTGCCACGTCGATGCAGTGGCGCATAATCAGCCCGGCGGCATCCTGTGGATTGTACATCACAACAATGGCTGCCACATACATTGTGTCGCCATCGCTCATACGCTCCAAGACACCCGCCTTCAATGCCGCGATTTTCTGCGGCTCATCGGCTTCGATAGAGTCGTGAACGGTATTGTATTTCAAAATCACCTCGGGAAGCCGCTCAAAGCTTGTACCGCGGAGCGAATTGATGCTTTGAGATATCTCAAGCACCTGAGGCTCGAGAGCGGAATTGCACGCTGCCGCAGTGATAAGGCTCATGAAGCACAATGCGTTAAAAAAGTTCTTTAGCCAGCGAGTCATTGTTGTCTATAATATATTGGCGGAATTCTTCGTCAAATGCCTTTGCGCACGCGGTGTCGCCCGCTTCGAGGTAGGAAAGTTGCTTTATTCTCGCATCAAGCACACTCGATTCGAGAACGAAATCCCCACTGCCGTAGCAGCGCAACACGTTGAACGCGGCTTTTCGACCTTCGTTGCGCGCTTCCACAACCGAGGCATCTTCGCTCACGCCACATCCCACAACCGATGCAAAGCATATCAATATGAACATTATTCGTTTCATATCACAAAGTTAATGAAAAATAGAGAGAGCAACAAAGTAAAAAGCAATTTTTCGTAAAACTTGCACAATTACTACTTGTTTTGACCGTTTTACCGCCCCCGAAACATATATTAACCCATTACTAAAACGTATATACAAATTATATTCACTAACTTTGCAGCAAATTTTAATTATGTCTGTTGAGAAATTAAAAGAGCTGGAATCAACCCCTGTGGGGAGGTTGCTTTGGAAATACAGTGTACCGGCAGTGGTCGGCACATTGGTAATGTCAACCTACAACATCATCGACAGGGTGTTTATCGGTCAAGGCGTAGGCGCCGAGGCGATAGCCGGACTTGCCGTTACCTTCCCGGTGATGAATATCAGCGCGGCACTCGGCACCCTCATCGGTGTGGGCGCGGCATCGCGCATCTCGATAGCCCTCGGTGAGAAGAACCACCGCCTTGCCGAGCAAATCTTGGGCAACAGCCTGGTGCTCACTATTATTATCGGTATCCTATACATCGGTGCGATAGGGTTGTTTCTCAAGGATATTCTCCTCGCTTTCGGCGCCAACGAGCTCACACTCCCCTATGCCTACGACTATATGTCGGTGCTTCTTCCCGGATTGCTCATCATCAACATCTGCTATTCGTTTAACAACATGATGCGCACCTCGGGCTACCCGCAGAAGGCTATGATTACGATGATTCTCGGGGCGGTGCTCAATGTTATTCTCGACCCGATATTCATCTTCTACCTCGACCTCGGAATAAAAGGAGCCTCGATTGCGACAGTGATTTCCATGACCATCTCGGCGGCATTTGTGATGACTCACTTCATCAACCCGAAGAGCATTCTCCACTTCAAGCGCGGAACTTTTACTATCGACAAGGCTATTTTAATTTCCATCATCGGAATCGGCGCCGCACCGTTTCTTGTAAATGTGTCGGGAAGCGCCATCAATGCCATTGTCAACCAAACATTGCTCCGCCATGGCGGCTATTTCGCCGTGGGTGCCGTGGGCATCTTCTCCACCTACGTCCAGGTGATAATCATGATAATTATCGGTATCTGTCAGGGCGTGCAGCCCATTATCGGATACAATTTCGGCGCCGGGCACTACGACCGTCTCAGGCACGCTTTTTGGCTCGGTGTGATTGTGGCAACCGCCATCTGCTTTGTAGGGTTCGTGGTAGGCGAACTTTTCCCTGAATATATCGCACGCGCTTTCACCACCGACGAGCAACTCATTGCCGTAACCGTCAATGGTCTGCGTCTCAGCCTCTTGGCTTTCTCAATCGTAGGATTTCCCATTGTCGCGACAGCATTGTTCCAGTCGATTGGCAAGGCCGGAGAATCGATATTCCTCGGACTTGCGCGCCAGGTGCTGTTTATCATTCCGCTGCTGCTCATCCTCCCGCGCTTCTGGCAACTCGATGGAGCATGGCTCTCCTACCCGCTTGCCGATGTGTGCGCCAATGCCTGCACCGCCTATCTTGTAATCCGACAGTTCAAGAAATTCAAAGCGCTTGAGAAAAAATAGCCCATTTTTCGTCAATTAAGCCTGAATTGTAAATATTTTTACTACTTTTGCAAATATAATCTCTAAAATTATACGCTTATGAAAAGAATCTACTCTCTAATCTCTCTCGTTGCCATTACAAGCATGGTTGCAAGTGCCTATCATTTCGTTTCTCCCGGCAACGGTACTCGTTACACCCTTGAATCCCTCAGCGCAATGCCCGAATCGGGTATCGTGAAAGAGGGCAACACCTACACTCTCGTAAACGACTCTATCGAATTCTCGGCAGGCGATGTGTTCCAACTCGACAATAACGCTGTGTTGCGTCTCGGCAACAAAGCCATCGTGATGGTGTATGGACACTGCGACTTCGCCCAAGTGGATACCGCAACTATCACCCGCACTGATGCCGATGCGACCCCCAAAGGCTTCTACTTGCGCGAAAACGGCACTCTCGATGCCAAGCATGTCAATTTTGAATACACCCAGTTGAGAACCGCCGCCGACAAGCCTATCACGCTCGCCAACTGCACATTCCAATATGCCGACACCAAACTCAACTCGTCGGGTGCCGTTATCCTTTCCGGCTCTTGCGATGGCAATATCATCGAAAACTGCCGCTTTATTAAGAATGTGTCGAGTGCCGTAGGTGGTGCAGCCAACTGCCCCACAGGTGTTATCATCCGCAACTGCTACCTCTATGACAACAACACCGGCAACAGCAACCGTCCTCAACTCAATATCACCGTGGGCTGCGACTACGATGTCGAAATCACAGGCAACACAATCATCGGTACCGAACGCTCTAAGGTGGGCGCTATCAGCGTGGCAAACATGCTCGGTCTCGCCGGCACCAACAAGGCTCTCATCAAGGGTAACCGAATGATGAAAAACCGCTACGGCATCACCACTCTCGGTCCTCAAGATGTGAAAATCATCGACAATATCATCGTTGACAACAAATATGACCCCAACCCGATGAACGGTGGTAGCGGTATCAGCATCTACGACTCCAACAACAAGCAAACTTGCTACGTGGAAGGCAACTATATCGAAGGCAACCTCTGGGGTGTTACCATTATCGGTTGTGGCAACGTGAACTTGGGTAAAACCGAGGACAAAACTGCCGCCGACTACAACCCCGGTCGCAACGTGTTCAAAAACAACGGCAACAGCGGCGTGCCCTACGACCTCTACAACAACTCGGCATACACAATATATGCCCAAGGCAACATCTGGAGTGTCGAAACTCAAGACGAGGCATCTATCGAGACTGTTATCTACCACAAAAAAGACGACAGCAGCCTCGGCGAGGTAATCTTCATGCCGGCTCAAGTAGCTACCGGAGTTGAAGATGTGAAAGTAGCCACCCTCTCCTACAACTCGGGCGTTGTATATACCGCCGAGCCAAGTGAAATCGTTGTCTTCAACGCCGCCGGCGCAGTGGTTGCAACTTCCGGCAGCGCTGTGAGTGAATTCTCACTCGAAAACCTCGCAAGCGGTCTCTACATCGTTAAAGCCAACTCTCAGGCTATCAAAATCATGAAGTAATCAACTCTCTATTTCTAATTATTCAGGTCGGTCCACCCGTTGGGCTGACCTGATCTTTTATTTGAGAAAAATTTTGCCGATTGAAAATATTGAATTAAATTTGTATCGGATTTGGGAGGAATAAAAATTTTCATATTCAACCTGAATTTTGCCACAAATTGTTGATTAGGCAAGTAAAAAACATACATTTTATTAAAATAAGGAGGCGAAATGCGCCCATTTTAATAATTGTTAAATTTAATTTGCATTGATTAATATTTTTGTTCATTTTTTTGTTTTACCTTTGCAACGTGATTCAAAGGGAAACCGAAAAATCATGAAAAATCGCATGAGACCATGGCATAATGCCAATGAAAACATTCGATACCCCGAGAGGCAACAAAACGCTTCTCAATCAACATTAAATTGATTACGTTTCTTACAAGCAAGAATATATATACTTGAATTTTGGTTATGAGGGAGGTGTGCATTTGTGAAAATGCGCACTTTCGCTTTTAAATCCCCGACACAAAATGTAACTATTCAGCTATCGGGTGGACGCAATGAAGCGGGTGTTCTATTGTTCACA
>JBJEKB010000303.1:0-7063 GCA_051878395.1 Muribaculaceae bacterium | reverse complement strand
TGATAGTCAGCCATAAAGCGATGCGCATCAAGAATCGGTGTCAAAGTCAGGAAAAGAGAGGTGCAAAATCGATTGCGCCTCTCTTTTTTGTCTCTATTGTTTCGGGATTGGATTATTTCGAGTTGTAATAGACTCGCATCTCCCCTATCGGCAATTTTCCGCGAATCATGAGCGGTATGTGCTTGGGATTCATCGAAATCCATGCGTCGATATCGTCGGATGATTTCTTGCGTCCATCCTGCGAGAACTTAAACTTCACATGATAGGCGCGATGTGGAGTTTTATCACGCAATTTTATGTTGTCGATGCCTTCGAATCTTATCAGCAACCGCTCTTGCATCCGTCCCGAGAAAATCGGAATCTCCACTGTGGCACCGGTTTTCATGCTTGCAAAATCGAGAGTGCGCAGATAATAAAACACGCTCAACATGTCATAGGCATGACGGGAAGAATACAGCGTGGTGTCGCGGGAATATGTTTTTCGATGAACAACACATTTCCCCACAGAGCCTTTATCGGAATGGGTAAAATCCACTACATCTCTGCCATAGAAATCATCTTCATGCGAGATTTTCTCGTAGTGCCGAGGTAGCACATCACGGGAGATGGTACATTTCAATGTGTCTCTCACCGGATAAATCTTGTCTGCCCACGAAATTGTTCGTGCAGCGAGAGAAGCCTTGTAGTTACCCGATGTGGCTTTAAGGCTCAATGTGGCAGATGCGGCGTGTTTCCAAATTAGCCCCCAATGATACACCACATCATAATGTAGCGTTTCATTAGACAATGGACTCTGAGCTCCAAGCGAAAACGCAAGGAGCAAAGCCACAGAGAGTGCTATTTTTCTAAGCAAAGACATTATCAATCCACATTGTGGAGGTCGTGCCCCATCTTCTCTTTCTTGGTGTGCATATAGAACTTGTTGTATTCGTTGGGCTGAACCTCGAGAGGCACATTCTCCACGATTTCAAGTCCATACCCCTCAAGCCCCACGCGCTTCATGGGATTGTTGGTGAGAAGACGCATCTTTTTCACTCCAAGTTCGTGCAAAATGCTTGCTCCTACACCATAGTCGCGCTCGTCGGCTTTATGTCCGAGGCAAATGTTTGCTTCAACCGTGTCCATACCGTTCTCCTGGAGTTTGTAGGCTTTCATCTTCTCCATGAGTCCTATACCGCGTCCCTCTTGGTTGAGGTAAATTACCACGCCACGACCTTGCTTTTCGATAAACGATAGAGCTTTGTGGAGTTGCTCGCCACAATCGCAGCGTTTCGAGCCGAAAATATCACCTGTCATACAAGATGAGTGAACACGCACATAAACAGGCTCATCGCCGCTCAAATCACCTTTAATGATAGCCACATGCTCAAGACCGGTAGAAGTCTGGCGGAACGGGATAAGTCGGAAATGTCCATGTTCAGTGGGCATATCCACCTCTTCGCCACGTTCGACAATCGACTCCAATTTCAGGCGGTAGGCAATGAGGTCGGCTATGGATATCAGCTTGAGACCATATTCGTTTGCCATCTTGCGCAATTCGGGCAAGCGTGCCATTTCGCCATCATCGGTCATAATCTCCATGAGGGCACCGGCAGGATACAATCCTGCGAGACGTGCCATATCCACAGTAGCCTCGGTGTGTCCCGAACGGCGCAACACACCTTTGTCTTGAGCATACAACGGATTTATATGGCCCGGACGCCCAAAAGTTGCAGGAGTGGATGTGGGGTCGGCAAGTGCGCGAATTGTGGCAGCACGGTCGGCAGCCGACACACCGGTGGTGCATCCTTCGAGTTTATCTACGGTTATGGTAAACGGAGTTCCGAGCACAGAGGTATTATCAAGCACCTGATGTGGCAAATCCAATTCCTCACATCTCGAGATAGTGATAGGAGCGCAAAGCACGCCTCTTGCATGCTTGAGCATGAAGTTCACTTTCTCGGGAGTGATTTTTTCGGCTGCGATTATCAAATCCCCCTCATTCTCGCGGTCTTCATCATCAACCACAATCACAAATTTGCCTTCACGGAAGTCGGCAATAGCCTCTTCAATCGAATCGAGTTTTATAGTATTCATCATTCTTAAATTATTCAGTTATGTTTTGTTTTTCTAAAATCGAGATTAGTTCATTTGATACCGAAACAATGGTTTTCATGTCTTTCTTGAGAATCGACTGTTGCTTCTGCCCTATGAGATACACCACGATATCCACCGGCAGAAGCGCCATGAGCAAATAGCCCACCGCAGGGATATTGGTAACACGGTAGAAGAACAATTTCCTGAGCACCGGGAAATCCATAAGTTTATTCACGATGAGTACATCTTTGGAATCGGAAAGATAGGTAACCACTGCCTCGAGTTGCTCCGAAATTGCCAAAATTCTCTCAATCGGATATCCTTTAGTGAAATATTTCACATACCGCTGACGCTTGGGATATTCATCGAGGAATGAAGACACCTCGGTCTTCAACTTCTCAAGCATCTCTATTCCGTCGGCAGGAACAACATCGTTCATCGAGAATTCCTTCACCTCGAGATGACGAATCTCTGCCTGACCGATAATCTTGCGGAACAGATTGATGTAAGCATCGGCATTAAAGACAGCCGAGTCGTTTACAGCCTTGTATGTTACAAAGATACCGAGAGGAAGCAACACCGCGGTACTCAGCCACACTCCTTCCCACACCTCGAGAACGCCCTCGCGAGCCAGTTTGATTCCCGAATTATCTATGATGTAATAGAAGACAAAGAGCAACACCGACACCACAATGGGCACGGCAAGTCCGCCTTTACGAATTATCGAGCCAAGAGGAGCGCCGATGAAGAAGAACACAAGGCAGGCAATAGCAAGTGTGAATTTCTTCTGCAATTCAATTCCGTGGCGACGAATTGTCTTCATGTCATCGTCCATAGAATAACTCTTGAACTCATAGTCTTGCCTCATGCGTCGTGCGTTGCCTATCGCATTCGTTACAATCGACCGCTGCACCACAAACGGCGTTTCGTGGAATATTGAATCAATATCATATTTCTTCACCACTTTAACCGGCTTATATGTGCGTTCCACCGTTAGTTTGTCGTTTACCCGCACAAATCTCGACGATGGCACATTAAAGAATGTCGTCATTCTCAAATCGTTGGCATAACATGAGCCGATGCTATCAACTCGCGCATTAACAGAGTCGATTGTATGCTGGAGCTCCGAAATATTCTTGCCGACATACTGGTTGCGCATGGTTTCGTCGTCCATGCGATTGAAATTGGCATCAAACGGGATGATTATCTCCTTGGATGAGAATGTCTCTCTGCGATACAGGAAATTTCCGCGCATTCCGCTGTTGCTCTTCAGGTCCTCAAACGATTCGCCACTCCATAGCCGCAGGAAAAGGTTCATCTTGTCTTCCGAGAAACTCAACTTTCCCGAGTCGGCAACTATGATATTGGCACTGCCACCCCCTTTCGACACATCATAGATTTTCATATCGTAGAGGTGTCCGTTCTCTTTATTTTTCTCCCTGATGTAGATATTATAACCATCTATTTGGTCATAAAATGCACCTTCGGGGATATCGAGTTCGGGAGATTTTTGTCGCATCGAGAAAAGCAAGGTCCACATCTTCACCTGTGCCTTGGGCAGGACATCGTTTTGGAAGAAAAATGCCGCTACAGCCACAATCGAAACACACACAATGAGAGGCGACATAATGCGAATCAATGAGACACCCGCTGCCTTCATTGCCGTCAACTCGAATTTCTCGCCCAGGTTGCCAAACACCATCAGCGATGCGAGAAGAATTGCCAACGGCAGAGCCAACGGCACCATCGTGAGAGCCGCATAGCAGAACAGTTCGGCAATCACCGACAATTCAAGTCCTTTCCCCACCAAGTCATCGACGTATTTCCACAAAAACTGCATCAACACGATGAAGAGGCAGATGAGGAATGTCATCAAAAATAGAGGCAGAAAGGTCTGCAAGATAAATAAATATAGTTTTTTTACTCGAAACATCTAATGCAATTTATTTAAATGTGTCCGGCAAATCGTTCTCATACAAAACAGTGTCGCCGGGAGCGGCAATTTTAAGAAGGTGAGCCTGAGCCTGGGCGAATGAATCCACGACGACGATTTTATCCTCCGACATTCCACCTTGGCGAAGTCCGTCAACAATAGCGTCGCGGTTGTATGCGCCAACCACAATGGCGATATCGCATGAAACTGCCATTTTTTTTCCAAATTCGGTATTGCATTCCACCTGCTTGCTCCCAAGTTCAATCATTCCCGGAGTGATGACAATGCGTTTGCCTGATGTCATGCCCGAAATTACATCTAATGCCATTCGAGAGCCATCGGGATTGGAGTTGAAAGCGTCATCTATGATAGTGAGCCCGCCGGGAGTGCGCTTCACATTCAAGCGATGCTCCACCTGCTCGATTTTGCTCACTGCATAGCGAATCTTCTCCTCCGGAACGTCGAGGCGGATAGCCATAATCACCGCGGCAAGCAGATTTGAGATGTTACACTCACCCACAAGATGGGTGTGCAATTCCATATTCACTCCGCCACTGCCAACTATGCGGAAACTTGTCCCCGCCGAAGAATATGTAATATCCTCTGCGTGATAGTCGGCACCTTCGGGCTTCGCAACCGCATATCTTGCCGATTTCACATTACCGATTTCTCTATTGGAAATATATTGGAAATCGTTGTTCACAACGGCAAATCCATCTGCCGGCAAGGCATCAACAAGTTCAAACTTGGTGCGTTGCACATTCTCGATTGTCTTGAACGATTCGAGATGCTGCGGACCCACAGCCGTTACAATACCCATCTGCGGATGCACCAAATCACAAATTTCCTTGATGTCTCCGATATTTTTCGCCCCCATTTCCACGATAAACAAATCGTTGTAGGGCTTCATCATCTCGCGGATTGTGCGGATTACTCCCATCGGAGTGTTGAAACTACCGGGAGTCATAATCACATTGTATTTCTCCGACAGAATTCTGTTCAAATAATGCTTGGTGCTTGTCTTTCCGTAACTTCCGGTGATTCCCACAACCTTAAGTCCCGGCATCGAGGCGAGAATCGAAGCCGCCTCATCGTAGTATTTCTTGTTGATTGCATTCTCCACCGGCTGCAGTGCCCATAGCGAAACGAGGGTAACCACATGCGATAGAATTGCGCACAAAACCGCTACGATGGCAGCAAATTTCGGCAGCACTACCAACACCGGAATCAGCAACGCAAGTGTGAGGATGAAATTGCCCGAAATGAGCCTCCACACACGCTTTGTGAACACGATTGGCTTCTTGTATTTGCGCGTGGCGTAATAAACCGACACGCCCACAGCCACTACGGTTGCCACAATGTCAGCCCACATATAGGGAAATGCCACAAGCATAAAGCCAACGGCAAGGAACACTAATTTCACCTCCGAGAGGTAGCCATTGGATTTCTTGAACCAATTGAGATAGCGCTCGCGCCTGTATGAATTTTGCTGCAGCATCTGTAAATCGTACCTATAAACATAGAACAGAGCCACAAGCAACGATATTATCAGCACAATAGATGTCATATAATTCAATTCTTTTTATCTTTTGACAAGAAATTTTGCAACACGGCAGAGAAACCGCGAGGGTTCTCCAGGAAACTATAATGCCCTACCCCGGCAAACGATACAAGTCCGGCATCGGGAATGAGTGATTCCATCTTCTTTGCATCGGAAATCGGAGTAGCAGTGTCGTTCTCGCCCCAGATGAGCAATGTCGGAGCCTTGATTTTGGGCATGAGATGACATAAATCCTCATTCACTACGCGGCTCATTATGGCGCGCATCCTTGAGGATGCCTGCTTGTAGTCGCTCGAACCCACTTTGCCGCGATACCTATTCAGCATCTCCTCCCCTTTTTGCTTTCCAAATATGAGCGGAAGAAGATGTTTCACGCATTTGTAGGAATACACCTTGTAATAATACTTCAACGAGCGGCGGGGCTTAACTCCGGCAGCATCGACAAGAATTAGTTTTCTCACGTCATTTCTCGACGCATACACAATTCCCACACGCCCGCCAAATGAATGACCGAGCATAATGGGATTGTTCACGCCCTCGGCGCGCAATAGGCTCTCAAGTGCGACAGTGTAATCTTCGACGCCCCACACTGTGAGAGGCTCTTCGCTCTTCCCGAAACCGGGGAAGTCGATATTTATTACTTTGAAATAGGGTGTCAACTGATTCTCGATACTCGCCAAGGTGGTGGTATTACACCCCCAGCCATGCATCAACACCACCGCGACACCTTCTCCTGCCACAGTGTAGTGGATATTCACCCCATTTGTAGAGAATTCTTTATCCATACTGCAAATTTACAACTATTCGGCGGAAAAACAGTCATAAATAACCAAAAATATGCCTCGAAACAGATTCTTAGCATTTTTTATACCCTCAATAATGGAGGGTGCACCAAAAACTCATTTTTGGCACACCCTCATTATAATTCAGATTCAAGAATTAGCAATTCTTTTTCTTAATCTGTGTGAAGAAATCGTTGCCCTTGTTATCTACGAGGATAAATGCCGGGAAATCTTGCACTTCGATTTTCCAAATTGCCTCCATGCCGAGTTCGGGATATTCGACGCACTCGATGCTCTTGATGTTGTTTTGAGCGAGGATTGCAGCCGGACCGCCGATACTTCCGAGATAGAAACCGCCATGCTTCTTGCAAGCATCGGTAACTGCCTGGCTACGATTGCCTTTGGCAAGCATTACCATGCTGCCGCCATGGCTTTGGAACAAATCAACGTAGGGGTCCATACGACCGGCTGTTGTGGGGCCCATAGAGCCGCAAGCCATTCCTGCAGGTGTCTTGGCAGGACCTGCATAGTAAATCGGGTGGTCTTTGATATATTGTGGAAGCTCCTCACCGCGGTCGAGGCGTTCTTTGAGGCGAGCATGAGCGATGTCGCGACCCACAATAATAGTGCCGTTGAGCGACAAGCGAGTAGAAACCGGATATTTGTCGAGTTCCTCAAGGATTTTGCTCATCGGCTGGTTCAAGTCGATTT
>JBJEKB010000302.1:0-7119 GCA_051878395.1 Muribaculaceae bacterium | reverse complement strand
GTATGGTTTTATGATTCAGATAGTCGATGCACTATCTTCGTGGGGCGTTGGAATGGTCGATAATGTCTATCTTTCACCTCTGTCGGTGTGGCTTTATTTGCTCATGATTGTGATGCTATTCATTGCATTAAGGTATCGCCGGTTGTATGCTTTGCTTGTTGCAGTGGTGTCTGGCTCTGTTGCGTTAATAGCGAATGTCGCTTCAAAAAATTACACTAATTATTATCTTGCCGTTTTCAATTCCTATGACGACTCCCCTATTGCCAACCTTGATGGAGGCGCATTGTATCTGCAAGGTGTTGATGCCGACGGCGGATTGGAAAAATTCGCCTCTTATAATAAGCGATTTATATCGGTGAATGCGGTTGATACAATAAGGTGTATCGAGAGCGACACTGTTGTTTCGGCAGATTGTGTGTATCTAAAGAATCATGCTTTTGTGCGCGGTGTGTCTTATGCGTTGCTTGGTAGGTCGTTGAATAGGAATTACAATCATGCACCGCTATCGGTTGACTATCTTATAATTTCATCGGATTTCTATGGCAACCTTAAACTTGCCTTAAAATATTACACCCCCAAACTCATTGTGCTTGGAGGTGATATTTATCCCGACAGACTTGACGAACTTAAATCTCAATGCGTTGCCGCCGGGGTGCCGTTCTATTCGGTCGGTGAAAGTGGGGCTATTGAATTAAAGCCCTTTGAATAGATATTGAATCACTTTGTCATATTCCTCTTCGCTGTATCCGCCGAGGATGTATTGCGGACTTGCGTCTTTGGGCGCAAAAATCACCATTGGAATAGACTCAACAGAATATGCAATAGCCAAGTTGCGGCAGTTGTCAACATTCACTTTGTAGAAATCGACTTTCCCTTCGTATTTTTTGGCCAAATTTTCAAGGTATGGAGCAATCATTCGGCATGGACCACACCAAGAAGCGTAGAAATCGATTACCGCCGGTCGTTCGCCTTTGAATTTCCATTTTTCAAATCCTCCGGCAAATTCGCTCACTTTGGCTTTGAATTCTTGTTCCGACAACTCTTTCACCGGCGATTGCGCCTTAGGTAATAAGAATGTGAAAACGATAAGTAATAGTGTAATGTATTGTTTCATAAATGAAAAGACAAAGTGCCGCGGAATTTGAATTCGCGGCACTTATTATTAAGGTGTTCTTATTCTTGATGCATAGGGCGAAGAAGATCGTTCACTGTCTTCACCGGGTTGAAGGTCTCGATGGGCACTTCGACAAATGCTGTGTTCCAATCGCTCATAGAGCCATTCCATAGACCCGGCAATTCAAGAGCCTTCAATTCTTTGCCGTCTTTCGACTTCTCGCTAATGAAACCGGTTTCGCGATCGACATACTTCGGAAGGTCGAACTTCTTACCGCTGGCATCGTAAACGTAGCAAACGAGGTCAACCGGATTGAAGTGTGTCGAGTTTTTCATCATTTCCATTGATGCAGCGTCTTTTTTGTCAAACTGGCTGCTCTCGAGAATTTGAGGAGAAGTGCTGCCGTCTTGATTGAAAGCGATGAATGGACCACCGCCGGGTTCTCCGTCGTTCTTCACGATACCGCACACTCTAATCGGGCGGTTGAACTTCTTGAGAAGATAGATTGCAAGTTCGCTATCGTCGAGATGCTTGGTTTCGCTGTAGCGAGTGTTGAGATTGTCGTGAATGAAATGAATCATATCTCGCATATCCTCGATTGTGTATGTGCCAGTCTCGAGAAGTTTCACATATTTAGCGATTTTCTTTTGAAGAAGTACAAGATAACCGCCAATCACCTTTTTATATTTTAATGTGATGTCGCGCTTGTTGGTGGGGACTACATTATCGATATTCTTAATGAAAATCACTTTCGAATTGATGTCGTTGAGGTTCTCGATGAGAGCACCATGGCCTGCGGGACGGAACAGAAGCGAGCCATCGGCATTGCGGAACGGAGTGTTGTCCATATTCACGGCAATTGTGTCGGTAGAAGATTTCTGTTCGCTCATCGACACCTCGAGTTTCACACCATATTTATCTTCGAGCGCAGTGCGTTTTGAATCGATAATCTCTTGGAATAATGCGCGGTGCTCGGGTGAAACGGTGAAATGCACTTTTACTACACCCGATTTACCAGCTGCATATTGAGCGCCTTCTTCGAGGTGCTCTTCAAGAGCTGTACGCATTTCCGCTCCCGATTTGTGGAATTTTAATACACCCTTGGGCTTTCCACCATAGTTCAAGCCTTCGGCGGTGAGAAGCATTCTCACCACTTCCACATGATGTCCATCGCTCATAAGGTCTTCGATCGACATTCCACATTTCTTCAAGCAGGTTTCATTCAATTCATCAAAAAATGCGAAGTTCTTAATGCCATCGAAGAAGTCTTTCTCGAATTTAGTCTCGGGTGTCTGTCGTCCCGAAGAGAGGAATTCATAGAGATTTTTGAACATGCGGCTTGCGGCACCGGAAGCGGGAACGAATTTTTCCACATCGCCTCCCGAGTGTACAAAGTTCTCCCAAGCATAAATACATTCAGTCTCCTCGCTATTTGTGAGCTTAATCACTCCATTACCAATAGTGGCGGGTGCGACTACTTTTAAATAGGGGAATCCGGTTTCAAATCTTTTGAGATTTTCTTCGATGGTCGATAAGGACATGCCTTTACGTTTGATTAAATCAAGGTCTTGAGTTGTAAACATATTGATTATGATTATAAGTTTATTAGTTTATAAGTATTACATCCCCAAATTTAGGAATTAAAATTGTGCCTGCCAAAATATATTTGTAAAAATTTCGATAAAATTGAAAAATCAATGATAATAGTCGAATATACAGAAAATTATGAACAAAATATTTGGCGGAAAGAAATAATTGTCGTAACTTTGCAGTCGCAAAATGCGAAAAATCTTTTTATTAATTAATAATTAACAAGTTAAACAATGAATCATTACGAAACCGTTTTCATTTTAACTCCCGTTTTGTCTGAACCACAGATGAAGGAAGCGGTAGACAATTTCAAGGCTGTGATGACAAGCAACGGCGCTGAGATTGTAAACGAAGAGAATTGGGGCTTGAGAAAACTCGCTTATCCAATTCAAAAAAAATCAACAGGATTCTATTCTCTCATTGAGTTTGATGCAAATCCCGACTTTGTAAAGAAACTTGAAACCGCTTTCCGTCGCGACGAGAAAGTTTTGCGTTTCTTGGTTTTCCGTCTTGACAAGAACGCTGCCGCTTATGCTGCAAAACGCAGAAGCCTTAAAGCGTCTAAACCAACTACTAACGAACAAAAGGAGGATTAATCATGGCACAGACTCAATCAGAAATCAGATATCTTACTCCGCTTTCAGTGGATGTTAAAAAGAAGAAATATTGTCGTTTCAAAAGAAGTGGCATCAAGTACATCGACTACAAAGATCCGGAATTCTTGAAAAAATTCTTGAACGAACAAGGTAAGATTTTGCCTCGTCGCATCACCGGAACTTCATTGAAATTCCAAAGAAGAGTTGCCCGTGCCGTTAAGCGCGCTCGTCATTTGGCTCTTCTTCCTTATGTAACCGACTTGATGAAATAATTAAACACTTAGGAGACATTTATTATGAAACTTATATTGAAAGAAGACGTTAGCAACCTCGGCTACAAAGACGATGTTGTTGAAGTGAAAAGCGGATATGGTCGTAACTACCTTATCCCACAAGGTAAAGCCGTAATTGCATCTCCTTCTGCTCTCAAAATGCTTGCAGAAGACCTTAAGCAACGCGCTCACAAAATCGCCCAAATCAAGGCTGATGCCGAGGCTGCCGCTGCCACTCTCGAAGGCGTTGCTTTGACAATTGCTGCTAAAACAAGCGCTACCGGCACTATCTTTGGTTCTGTTGGTGCTGTTCAAATCGCTGAAGAACTTGCTAAACTCGGTCATGACATCGACCGCAAACTCATCTCTGTTAAGAATCCCGTTAAGGAACTTGGCAAATATGTTGCTGTTGTGAATTTCCACAAAGAAGTTTCTGTTGAGATTCCTTTCGAGGTAGTTGCCGAACAAGAGTAAATCTTTGAAGCATATATAACAAAAAAAATGTGCACATTGAGTGCACATTTTTTTTGCTTATTACTTATCGGTTATTCCAAATCTACTACCGTGATACCGGCTCCGCCGAATTGAATATGTTCATCGCGATAAGATTTCACTCCTGCGAAGGTGTTGATATATTCGCGGAGGCGTTGTCGAAGTATTCCGTTTCCGGTGCCGTGGAGTATTCTCACACGTTTGGCATTAAATTGAATAGCATCGTCGAGGAAATATGTTATGGCTTGAGTTGCCTCGTCAACACTCATGCCGCGCACATCTATATCAGGCGAAAATGACAATTGTCTTGTCCTGATGTCGTTTTCCGATGCTGTCGATTTCCTTGCCGGCTCATCGGTTTCCTTTCGCATTGTCTTTTTCAGGCGATTCAATTGGATTGTCATTTTCATGCTGCCAAACAATGTCTCGGCACTTTTCCCGCTAATCGAAACAACCTTGCCCACTGTGTTTCCGCCATCAAGAACTACACAATCGCCCACCGATATGCTTTCGTTGCCGTCGGTTGCAGGTGCTTTCTTGGGCTGTTTGCCCTGTTTTTTGCCATTCTTGTGCTTGGGGAATGGATGTTCCTCTATTTCCGATGCCAGCCTTTCTCGGAACTCGTCTAGCTCTTTTCTCAACTCTTTGGTCCGTTCTTTATCGGCTTGCGATTTTCTAATTTCAAGTATTGTGCGTTCGATTCGGGCATTGGTTTCCTTCATTATTTCTTTGGCTTCGGTTCGGGCAGCCTTCAAAATTTCGAGTCGTTGACCTTTTATGTTTGCAAGGTCCTCTTCATATCGCTCTTCGAGTTCGGCAATGCGTTTTTCTTTCAACTTGATTTCCGAGCGTTTGTTTTCCCAGTATTTGCGGTCTCGGGCGATGTCGAGCAGATATTTATCCATATTAATATAGTCGCTGCCCACAATCTCTTCCGCTTCGCTAATCACCTCGCTCGGGAGTCCGATTTTTCTTGCTATCTCCACTGCAAACGAGCTTCCGGGGTATCCAATGGCAAGTTGGAAAAGTGGCATAAGGTGCTGCCTGTCATAAAGCATTGCGCCATTGATTATGCCTTGATTCTCCTCGGCAAAATGCTTCAAGTTTTGATAGTGTGTCGTGATTACACCCCATGATTTCTTGTCATTGAGATTGTGCAATATGGCTTGTGCTATTGCCCCGCCAATTTGCGGTTCGGTTCCTCCTCCAAATTCGTCGATAAGTATCAGCGAATGTCGGTTGCTATGGTTGATGAAATATTTCATATTGAGAAGATGTGAACTATACGTGCTCAAATCGTCCTCAATACTTTGCTCATCACCGATGTCGATAAAAATATTTTTGAAGATTCCAATGTGGGAATTTTCATACACAAGCGGAAGCATTCCGCATTGTGTCATATATTGAATAATACCTACAGTTTTAAGACACACCGATTTTCCTCCCGCATTTGGTCCGGAGATGAGGAGGATTCTGTCTTTTGCGGTGAGTGAAATGTTGAGCGGCACCACCTCTTTCCCTTGCTCTTTCAGCGAAAGGTAGAGCACCGGATGAATGGCATGATACCATTCAAGCTCCGGTTTGGGATTGAGATGTGGCATGGCGCCGCCAAGTTGGCTTGCCGTAACAGCTTTCGCTCTAATAAAGTCGAAGCGGCCCAGGATTGCAAGGGATGCAATAATGTCATGTATGTATGGGCGGATTACCGATGTGGTTGCTATGAGAATCCTTATTATCTCTCTTCTAAGTTCCGCCTCGAGCTCCCTAATGGTGTTGTTTGCTTCTACGAGTTCTGCAGGTTCGATAAACACTGTCTTACCTGTTGCCGATTCATCGTGTACAATTCCTTTGATTTTCCTCTTGAACATCGGGGCTACAGGAATTACAAGTCTGCCATCTCGCATCGAGGGGGTTACATCTTTATCGAGATACCCTGCTTCTCTGCCTTGAGCGAGAATTCGGCGCATCATGCCATTAATCCCTGCGGTTGTGGAGTAGATCTGGCGATGAATCTCAACGAGTTTTGGAGAAGCGTTGTCGCGTATATTTCCAAACTTGTCTATAATCGCTGCGATTTCTTTTGACAATAACGGGAATTGCATCATGTCGGATGCCACATTGGCGAGTGCCGGGTATTCTGGTGTGTCATCTTCGGTGCAAGTGAAGAATCGTGCCACATCGCTCATTGTGTCGAGCGAGCGTTTCAAGTTGAACAATGCCGCTTCGGTGAGATATGTGCCTTCCACCTTGCAATGTAGCAATTCTTCATTAATATCGCCTATGAAAGTGAGCGGAAACTCCTCTCCCCCATTTATAATAGACAGGAACTCCCTTACCTCGTTAAGCGATTTCTCTACAACATTGAAATCGAAAGAAAATGCCATTTCACCACATTCTTTCTTCCCGAGGGTGGAGGAACAGCGGTTCCTTACATATTCTCTAAGGTGTACAAACCCTATTTTCTCTTCAAAATTCTGTGGATATATCACAATTACTCTAATTTTTCCACAAAATTACATCCTATTTGCCATTTGACCAAATTATACCGAGGCTCTATACTGACTATATGTCATAATTTTAATGCTTATGACAGCATTTTCGGTCATATTTGTAGGTTTTCTTAATCCTATTATAGATTTTGGCACGCAATTTGCATTTTATATGGCGTATCGCATTGATACAATTAATTAGATTATAAACTAAAACAAAATAAGACTATGAGCAAAATTATTGGTATTGACCTTGGTACAACAAATTCATGTGTATCGGTTCTTGAGGGTAACAACCCGGTTGTTATTCCTAACAGCGAAGGTAAAAACACTACTCCTTCAATTGTCGCATTTGTTGACAATGGCGAACGTAAAGTTGGTGAACCTGCAAAACGTCAGGCTATCACAAACCCTACTCGCACAGTGTTCTCAATCAAGCGTTTCATGGGTGAAACCTTTGACCAAGTAACAAAAGAAATAGAAAGAGTTCCTTATAAGGTGGTTCGCAACGATAACAACACTCCTCGTGTCGAAATCGACGGTCGCCAATACACTCCGCAAGAAAT
>JBJEKB010000301.1:0-7134 GCA_051878395.1 Muribaculaceae bacterium | reverse complement strand
TATACGCACAGGTCATGGACAAAAAGAAACAGGAAGCAGCCTTGCTCATTCCTCCGATACTGCCAATCGATACAGACGAATAGAATGAGAGCGGAGATCAGCGAATGGTCTCCGCTTTTTTTGTTTGGTAGAAATCCCCGAAGCCGGTGAGCAGCCACATCGGAGACACCCCATAATCCCTCACAAGGAACGTGAGCCATGACACCTGAAAGATGTCGCGCTCCGGCTCTTTTTCCAATGTGTTCAAGTTCCAACGGTTGATGCCGTACGCCCGGGTAAAGGTTTGCTTGCCTCGGATCTTTCGGTCAGCCTTTAGACGATAAATGGCGGCGAAGAACCGCTTCACGATTTCCTGACTCTCGGGTGTTTGCATAGCGTTACGGATTTAGACATTGCTTCATTGACTTTTGCAAAGAGAGCGTTCTGCTTTTCGGCAAGGAGACACTCCCATCGGGAGACTTCCTCGGCAGAGAAATCGGGAGACGAGTTTCCTGT
The DNA here is from genome assembly GCA_051878395.1 of Muribaculaceae bacterium. Lineage (GTDB taxonomy): Bacteria > Bacteroidota > Bacteroidia > Bacteroidales > Muribaculaceae > W0P31-042. Next base: position 6,639 of record JBJEKB010000301.1, on the reverse strand, counting down.
CAAGACATCCTCGAAACGGCGAATCTCGTCGGGAGACATAACAGAGAGGAAGCGGTCGAACATGAGGATAGACTGCGCACGAGAGTAGGTCTCACGGCGAAGAACCAAGACCTTGTCATCGTTGAGCATACTCCCCTCGCCCAACAGAAGCCACCGGGCATTTATCTCCGGCAATTTTTGCAACAGGGTCAGCACCGGCTGAAGCCCGAAATTCTCACCGCGCAGCAGTTTACCAAGATACTGCGGAGTCCACCCGATGAGGTCGGCAAATTTATTCTGCCGTCCCCCGGTTTTGTACTTTATAATATCTGAAAGACGATTATTCATCATAAGCCGTGTTTTGCGCTGTGTCGCCTCGTTTTACTTCGGATGGGACAAGTGCCCATAGAAGATAAAAAACGCGGCGTGTGGCGATTTTTGAGTAAAATAACTTATTCTTCAGCGATTGGGTTCGCTTTATCATAGAGGTCGCGGAGGTTCTCGCCTTTGAACTCCCAATAAGGAGTAGGCTGGACATTCCACTTTGTACCAAGCAACTCAGTAGTAACCGATGTCAAGGAACGCACCTCCTCATGGAACAATACCTTCTTTGCAGAAGCAACGGAAGCGGTAACGGAGTGGTCGGAAACAAACGTCAGCACATCCCCGACCGACAGTCCCATCATGAAGAAATCGAGAGGTGGGCGTTTGCTTTTTGACTTGGCAATGGCTGCCTTGTCAGAAGCCTCCAAATCGTTCTCGATTTCAGCGGCGACAACATCAGTGACCTCCCCCTCATTAAGAGAGGTCAGGAGCTTCAGCAAAGGGATGGCTTGCGACTGCGATATACGGAAGAACTCACGCCCCTCATTGACACGAGACGGAGCAAAAGCGGTATGGAGAGCCTTCTCCAACTCGTCCATGCAAGACAGCTTGACCTTACAGGCATAGGCGCATTCAAAGGGCAAAGGAACGCCGGTGGTGTAGAGTTCCTTCATGCGCTTCTCAAGATTATGGCGTGATGTTTTCCCGATTTTCACGAGACCGGGCATACACTCATTAACGAGGAGATAGACGATGCCGTAATCGGGAGTTTTGGAGTCCGAAGATTTCATGAAGCTATGACTTTTGAATGATAGACTGAAGAAGTGCGATAAGCGAAGCATTCTGTGCCAAAGACTGCTCCACGAGGGAACGCTGAGCAGAAACCTCATCAAGAGTTCGTAGAACAACCTCTCGAGAAGCGGAAAGTTCATCAACGACACGAGACACCACCGCATCCGAAGAATTTACATGGTTACCATTACCTTTAATGTTCGGAGATTTTTCTCCGCAACTTGTCTGTTCGGTTTGCTTGGAATTTCCTGAAACTGCTACGGAGTGGTCGGAAGCAGAAGTCGAGCCTTCGGCAGGAAGCCCGAAGAAAAGGCAAATACTTTTGTTTGTAACACGAGCAATGTCCTCCACAAGCCCGGTCTTCACATCATCCGACCGAAGTGCAGAATGCAAACGCTGGTCATTATCAAAGCCTAAGAGACGAGCCACCTCGGACAGGGCAAATCCCTCAGCCTTCAAAATTTCTTTAATTTTTTCTCCTTTCATAAGTCTTTGAGTTTAAGTGTTATATCGAAAGCCAACAAAAATATTTTTAAAAAACCAACAATTTTATTTGGTAGTTCCAAACAAAAGTGTTTACTTTGCATCGCAATCGAATAAAGATGCACACAAAGATACGAAATAAGAAATAAAAATAGAAATTAAACTAAAAAGAATATGAGAAAGATAGCAAAAAAAGATGTAACAGTCAACACGATTGAGTACCGCTTTAGTCACGGACGCGAGCCGAAAGGTAGAGGATGCTGGGCATTCAGCGAGAAGCGAGATCCGGACTTCGGAAGCAATTCTCGAGATATTAAGTTTTACACCGGCACCTACGCAGAAGCCAAGAGACAGGCAGTCGCAGAAGCCGCAGAGAATGGCATTAGCAGAATATTCGTACAACCATAAAACATAACTACTATGACAATCGAAGAATACAGCACCCTCATGGGCTACACGGAGACATGCGAATTCGCAGAATACGAGACCGCCAACTTCATTTATTTGATGGCAGGAGATATGGACAAGCAGACCTTTTGCAAGGAGTATAAAAAGGTTGGAAGCAGCCCCATCGTTATGACACTTGCCGAAGCAGCCAACAGCCGGGATCGAATCTATAGGGAGAAGAATATCGAGGAAAGGCAGTCCGCCCACGCCCTGCTCCGGGAAGCGGACGAAATCCGAGAGAACGGCATGGAAGCTTCGGCAGACGCAATCGACAATATAGCCGCCAAGTTCTTAGGGCGCAATGAGTGCATCAAATGGAAGCTCAACAAAGGCTACACATTGAGCGAAACAGACAAAGAATTCATCACAAAAAACTTATAGACATGGGAACGGAAAGCATAAGCCTTGAACAGCTGCGGGTTTTGAAACTCTTCCAAGCAGAAGCGGCAGTGAACGAAATAGCAGAATATGTCAAATCAAGCCACGCATACCTGAGTGAAAGTACAGACTACTCAAGAGGATACAAGGATGGAATTGCAATGGCAAAGGAAATTCTCGAAGGCATCCTCCTGACACACGGAATAGAGGGTTAGACCCAAGAGAGGGCAATCCTCCGGCAAGAGAGCCGGGAAAGCCGAAAGGCACTACATTATGGTCGCTCCCGGAATGCAAGCCCGGGAGCATTGGGAGGGAAACTCAACGGCAGAGCGCGCCACCAAACCAAGGTAAAAAAGATTGTTAGTGTCTGCCACAAAGGCGCATAGCAGGTTCGACTCCTGCCCCTCCCACCAAACAATTAAAATTTAAAATTAAACAGAATGGAAATGAATCAGACAACCCCCACACCCACCCTGCGAGTGAAGACCAAGCTTCAGGAAAAGAGAGAAGCACGAGACCTCGCAATCTACAACGAGTACAATGCCCTTGCTGCCAACCCCGAGCAGAGCAAGGAGGAACTCAACAAATACCTCATGGAGAAATACGGAATCCATTCAACAGGCACTCTGTACATTATCCGCAAGAGAGTAGAGGAACGATTAAAAAGAAACGGAGGTGCAAAATGAAACGCATAGCACAATGGGGCATTTTTTCAACGCTATTTATTTTTGGATTTATAGCCTTCATAATTCTATGCGCAGAAGACACGCCCGAGCAGCCGATGAGTTACCTGTTTTTCTTCGGCTCTAAAATAACAGCAGTGGCAGTCATTTATCTCTGCATCTTGGTAGGGAAAATACTATATCAACATGGGCTGCTTCCAGAAATGGAAAACCCGGAAGAAAACGATGAGGAGGACTAATCATGACAACGGAACTCAAGCAATACATGGACGAGCGGTTCGACCGCATCGAGAAAGCCGCCCGGCTCGGATCAAAGGAGGTTCTCGACATTGAGGAAGCCGCGATGCTCACAGGATACAAGGTAAATGGCTTGTACACTCTGACAAGCGAAAAGAGAATACCGCACTACAAGAAGAATAAGAAGCTCTACTTTAAGAAATCCGAGCTTGAAGCATGGCTGACGGAGAACAAGGTGCTCACAGAAGCCGAAATCCACAGCAAGGCAGTAACCTATACGGTAACCCATAAAAGACAACCCAATTTATAAACAAATAAATACAATTCAAGATGGAAAACGAAATCATCGAAGTAAAACAGGCTGATATGCTCGCAGCAATCAACCGCACAGAGGTGGATATGCAGATAACCACCGCCAAACAGTATCCAAGAGACCTCGCCGAAGTGCTTAACAAAATCGCCACCTATGCCAAGATGGACAAAGAAACGGCAGAAGACTGCTTCTACGTTCTGCGCCGCAAGGACAAAGATGGCAACGACTCGCTCATCGAGGGGTTATCAGTTCGCATGGCTGAAATCATAGCCTCGGCATGGGGCAACCTCCGCATTCAGACGCGGATCATCGGCAACGATGGACGCATGATAACAGCACAGGCGATGTGCCACGACCTCGAAAGCAACGTGGCTGTTTGCAAAGAGGTTTCTCGCTCAATTGTAACTAAAAAAGGCTTCACATTCTCACAGGATATGCAGATTGTGACCGGTAACGCCGCAAGCAGCATCGCTTTTCGAAACGCAGTCCTTGCAGTTATCCCTAAAGCAATAACCAAGAAAATCATCAACGACGTGAAAGCCGTTGCAATGGGACAGACAATCGACCTCGAGCAGAGCCGCAAGAATGTCATTGCCTACTACAACAGAGCCGGTGTCAAGACCGAGCAATTACTGAATTACCTCGGAGTAAAGAGCATCGAGGGAATCGACCAACAAATGATATTTGAACTCCGAGCACTCCGAAACGCTATCGAGGAGGGAACAACAACCGTAAAGGAAACTTTCATCGACCCGGAGAAAGAAGCAGCTGCAGCAGCAGAAGCCCTAAAGAAAGCAACCACGGCACAGGACAAAGCCGCAGCAGCCATAGCAGCCGCTACCACCCCGGACGAAATAGTGGACACTGAAACAGGAGAGGTAAAGCACTATGAATAAGAAAATTAAAAAATCGGGGGGGGGAATCCTTCCTCAAATGGTGGGCGAACCCGAAAAATCGCCAAAAGGTATATGCTTCAGATAAAGCCGATGCAGCCGAACTGAGCAAGCTGGCGGACGAAGAAAAAAAATAAAAGAATATGGAAATCAAGAACGAAAACATCATGGCGGCATACGAAGCCGCAGACGAAAGCGGAAAGCAGATGCTCCGCGCAATGTTCCCCGACTTGGAGTGGAACGCCCAACAGCTCGACAACCGCCCGATAACGGAGCGAGTAAAGACATGGGAAGACGCCTGTGAAATCCTCGGAGTCTGCCCCGGAGAAGCAGAACAGCAATGGGCAGACGGAGAGCTGACCATGCCGGACGAAATCGCATACCAAAAACTCCGCATGATAGCCGCTGCCCTCAACGAGGGGTGGCAGCCTCAATTCACTAAAAAGGAGTATAGGTGGTATCCCTACTTCATCCTTTACACGGAAGATGAAATCGCTCTCAGAAGCAAGGAATGGAAGCGAGACCATTATCTCCAACCAACAAGTGAATACAGAGTCTCCGCGTATGCCGGTATTGCTTGTACATACACATACAATGCCCCCTCGGATACGACTGCGCTCTTAGGATCCCATCTTTGCTTTAAAAGCGAAACGATTGCAAACTATGCCGGGAAGCAGTTCATTAAACTGTGGATGGATTTGTACCTTATCCGCAAGTAATAAACCGGGGAGTGCTTCTGCTCTCCCCAATTCAATAACCTCAAAAAGCAGACGATAAAAATGAGTAACGTAACAATCATCAGACCAAAGAGCCGCGAAGAATGGCTCGACATCCGCAAGAACGGAATCGGCTCCTCAGAGGTAGCCACAATAGTAGGACTAAACCCATGGGAAACTCCCTACCAACTATGGAGACGCAAGGTAGGGATAGACGAGCCGAAACAGGAAAGCGCAGCCATGCGCAACGGACACCATCTCGAAGACGCGGTAAGCCGAATGTGGAACGACGCGACAGGACGCGAAATAATCAAGCGCAGCGCAATCGATTGGATTATCCGAGACAACGACCGCCCATATCTCCAAGTAAGCCCCGACCGCACCTATTGGCTCGGAGAAAGCCGCAGCCCCGAAGCAAAGGGAATCCTCGAAATCAAGACAACCCGGATGAAAGTCGATCCGGAAGACCTTCCGAGATACTGGTTCACGCAAGTGCAATACCAACTCGGAGTAGCCGGATACTCTCAAGGAAGCCTCGCATGGCTCTCGGCAGGTCAGGGCTTCGACTTCGGATACAGAGACCTCAAGTTCGTGCCGGACTTCTACGAATGGCTCATCGAGAGCGTCTCTCGCTTTTGGCAGGACAACATCCTCGGCAAGCAAGAGCCGAGCGCAGTGAACGTGTCAGATGTTCTCCTCAAGTACAACCGGCACACCGACAATAAAGTCATCGAATGCAGCGACGAGGTTTTCAACGCATACAATACGCTAAAAGAGGTGCGCACGGAACTTAAAGCACTTGAGGAACGAGAAGCAGAACTCGAGGAGACCATCAAAATGGCATTTGCCGATGCGGAAGCACTCTCGTATGGGGGAGACACCATCGCCACATGGAAAGCCCCGAAGCCAAGCATCAAATTCGATGCAAAGGCGTTCCAAGCAGAGCACCCCGACCTTGCCAAGCCGTACATGAAAGAGACTCAAGGTGCGAGACGTTTCCTCCTCAAATAACAACGGTATAATACAGACAGGTCATGATTAGCATTTCAAACAGCGACAGAGACAAGGCAGTCGAATTCTTGAGGGCATACGCTTCAATCCTTCAAGAGTGCGGAATGCGCACCACAAAGCAGGAAAACGCCCGGCGAATGGTTCTAAACCTCGCCAAAAAGATGGAGCGAAAGCAACCCTTCACGGTGCAATCAGAGACCCGAAAAACATCGCAATCCGAAAAGTGATTATTTCATAAACACAACGGATGCAATAACCGAAAACGACAATGAACAGCAACAAATTTAACACCGGCACCGTAAAAGGGTGGGAGAAACGAAAGGTCTTCCAACGCGGCTGTAGTGCGTGGTTAGCCCTGACTGCGGAGCTTTATATTTGCACGA
>JBJEKB010000300.1:0-7149 GCA_051878395.1 Muribaculaceae bacterium | reverse complement strand
AGTCGGTCATGAGCCATTTATTTCCTGTTGCAGGAACACCATCAACCACATTGAACGACGACATTACAGAACCAACACCTGCCTCAACAGCAGCCTTATATGGCTCGAAGTAGCCGTTGAACATGGTGATGCGACTCATATCCACTGTGTTGTAATCACGACCTGCTTCGGGAGCACCGTAAAGAGCGAAGTGCTTCACACAAGCCATAATTGTGGTGGAATCTTGCAAGTTGTCGCCTTGATAGCCTTTTACCATTGCGCGAGCAACAGCGGCACCAAGGAACGGGTCCTCACCCGAGCCTTCCGATACACGACCCCAGCGCGGGTCGCGGCAAATGTCAACCATCGGGCTGAATGTCCAGCAAATACCATCGGCACTTGCCTCGCAAGCAGCGATTTCGGCAGTTTTTTCAATTGCAGCCATATCCCAACTGCAAGAAAGAGCCAAAGGAATTGGGAACACTGTTTCATATCCATGGATAACGTCCATACCGAAAATCAACGGAATGTGAAGGCGGCTTTCCTCAACGGCAACACGTTGCACGTCGCGAATGCGCTCTACACCTTTGAGGTTGAAGAGACCACCGACTTCGCCTTTTTTGATTTTTTCGGCAACGTCGCTACTCTTTGCCTGTCCGGTTACGATTTCACCGGTTACGGGAAGGTTGAGCTGACCGATTTTTTCATGAAGGGTCATTTGCCCCATGAGGTCATCGATGAATTTGTCCATTTCGGCATCGCCGCTACCGCTACTTTGGCAAGCGGTGAGCGAAGTGAGCGCTACGGCAGCCGAGATAAATAAATTTTTAATCTTCATATTAGTTATTTGATTTTAAGTTAATAAATTATTGCTGTGATGTTCCAACTGTGAAACCGAGTTTTTTGAGACCTTCTTGCACTTCTTCGCAGCTCATGAAGAGTTTCCAGAGCAAGCCTGTACGATAGTTCTCAATCATCGGAGCAATTGTACACTGGTCGATAGCGAGGTAGCGGGGAAGAGTCCATTTTTCGCTATCCGAGAAAGCGTCATAGAAGCCATATTTGCCCCAAATCCATTCACCTTTGGCATAGAAGCCCTTGAGCGCTGCCATCGATTCATCGGGAGTGTAAGGGAACGATGACAAAGCAGCTGTCGGGGTGATTACACCACGGTCGTTGCCGGGGCAATGAGCTGTGTAGCCATCGATTGTGTAACTTGCAGTGAGACCCCAGCAGTCTTTGCCATAGCCGGCATATCCTTTGGGATTGGTTACACAATAGTTGTAATTGCTAAGTGCATGGTTGCGCACTACATTCCAATAGTTGGCATACTTGTCTGTGAGGTTACGAGGGTCGAGACCGATGTAGGAATAGTGAGCCCAGAGGAGAGGACCACCTGTCATTTCAGCACCATTGTGCTTCAATTCGAGTGGCAAGCCATAGGCAACGGCATCTGTTTTAATACCTCCGCTACGAGCCCAACCTTTGTGATAACAATCGGCAGGAACGGTGTGTGTGGGTGAAGCAGCAGCAAGAATATATACAATGAGACACTCATTATAGCCCTCGAGCGGGAAGTTCATCTCCCATTGATATTCGGGAGACCAGTGCCAATAAATTACGTTTTCACCACCTTTGGTGTACCAGTCAAATTCCATTTCACGCCACAATGTGTCAATTTTCTCGGCAAGCGCTTTTTCATCGTCGTTTCCTTCGCGGAAGTATTGGCGAGCGCAAAGAAGGCTCTCCATGAGGAAGCAGCTTTCAACAAGGTCGCCGCCATTGTCTTTCTGTCCGAAAGGTTTCACCTTACCGGTGGGACCGTCGAGCCAGTGGGGCCACACGCCATGGAAGCGGTCGGCTTTGGCAAGATAATCCACAATTTTGTTGAGACGTTTAACACCATCTTCGCGAGGGATAAAACCACGGTCGATACCCACAATAAGTCCGGCAAGACCAAATCCACTACCACCGATAGTAACTACATCTTTGTCGTTCTCGGGATAGTTGCCATCGAGGTGAATACGCTCACATGCAAGACCGGAAGTTTCTTCCGCTCCTTCCCACATGTAGTTGAGATGCACCTTCTGAATGTAGTCGAGAAGTTCATCATCGTTGGCAAACTCGGATGGACGAGTCTCGCTTTTACCGGGGATATTGTTCTCCCCTGCCTCATCGTGCGAGCAAGCACAAGAAGTAAAAGCGAGCACCATAGTTGCCAAAATGCTTACATAATAGATTAATTTTTTGTTCATGATTATTTGTGTTATTGTTTAATTACTTTGCTCATTGCAGAACGACCTGTTTCGCCCAATGCCTCAATAGAGAAGTAATAGTCGGTGCCGAGGTCGAGTCCGCGGAGGTCATATTCACATTCTCCGTTCACTGTAATGCAGTGATAGAGTTTGTCGGGAGCGATACCGAAGCGAATGTTGTATCCGTAGGCACGTTCGCTTGGTTTCCAAGTTATCATAGCATTGCGCATATCTTTCTTGTCGCGCACCACTTTGAAACCTTTCACTGCTGCAGGAGCATCGCCTTTAGCCAAACCAAACACGCGCAAATCGGAGAGGCAGAAATTGCCCGAAGGCATGTGGATATTTTCCACCTTGAGATAACGAGCGTTGAGAGGCTCGCGAAGTTCCACATAGTCGTGAGGCACATCACGGTCGTTATTGCTCTTATCCACTACGAGTTCCCAGTTAGAGCCGTCAACCGATGCGTAGATGCGATACTGATGATATAAGTCGTTGGCACGGTTGTGCTGGATGGTCATATAGTCGTAGTAATTGAGTTGGATGGCACGGATTTCCTTAACATCTTCGAGGTCGATTTTCACCCATTCACCCGGATTTCCGGTCTTTGCAGCCCAGTAGGTGCGGATGTTGTCGTCGGTGATGTTTTCTACTCCGAGGCCTTCTTCGGCAGTGCTCGATGCTTCGGCATGTTTGTTATACGAAAGCATCATCCATCCTGTGAAGCGGTCGGTACCTTCGATTTCGCGGTCGGCATTCCAGCAAGGATAGTCGCCAAAAGCAGTGTTGCAGTACATCACTCCATCATTGTCGAATCCGGCGGGATAAAGTCCTATGCGGCGCTCGAATTTATATTTGAGCGAGAGCATACATGTGCCCACATGCCAATAATTGCCATGTTGGTCGCACCATGTACCGCCATGTCCAACGCCTTGCACAAAACCTCCGGGCTTGTAGCTCATCGGATTATGCTTTTGATAGGTGAAAGGACCGAGCGGATTATCGCTCACATAAACACCATCGGCATACACCTTGAATTCGGTGCCGGGAGCACCATATTGCAAGTAGTATTTGCCATTATGTTTGGTCATATAGGCGCCTTCGGTGAATGGACGAAGTGTAACCTCATCATCATTGTTCATTCCGAAGCGTTCCCATCCGTGTTCTTCGGGATGTAGAGCCATTACGTCATGAATTTTGCTGATGGGACGGAAATCGTCGCGGCTTATCTGCACAGCCTTGAGCGGATATTCGTTGCTTGAGCCGTAATACTCATAGAGTTTGCCATCATCATCGAGGAAGAGGCATGGATCCCACGTGGGGAGTGTATTTCGGTCAACTACACGGCGGAAACGTCCGTTATATGGATCGGTAGAATACCAAATAGGAAGTCCCTCGTAGGTTGAACCGGTGTAGAAAAGTGTATCGCCTACCACAAAAGCGGCTGGAGCACACTGGTCGTCGTCGGTGGGACGACGTTGGAAAGTAGCAACGGTAAAATCCCAGTCGCTCAAGTTTTTTGAATGATGGAAACCGCCTTGATTGGTCGAGAACAGCAGATTCTCCCCTTTATAGGTCAATCCCATCGGGTCGGCAGATGAACGGAAAGAGCCATTCGGTCGCACATTGTTGTTGAAAGGCTCATAGTTATAACTGATGTTGAGCGGATTGCAATAAGTGTTTGTACCGCAGTCCTCAGGGTCAAACCAGCGTGTAGCCACAGCCTTTGTACGCCGGGTAGTATGACCCGTGTATGGTTGCAAAGCAACATCTATCACACGTTGCGAGGCATCACAAACCACATTTCCAAATTCCTTTCCGGGATAATAGACATAGATGTGGAGGTCGTTGTCGGTACACTTGAGGGTGTATTTTCCCGAAGCATCGGTGTTGCAATGGCAAGGCGACTTAAAGAACATCACGGTGGCGCCTTCGAGAGGAGTGCCATTCTCATCGGTAATAGTGCCCGAGAGGGTATATTCCTTCACCACAGGGATAAAATAGTCGCTCACCTGTCCTTTCACCACCATGATGGAATCGTCGGCAGCCACATTGGCTGTTGCAGCGAGTGCCAGGTAAATAGATGCTATTTTTGATTTGAATTGCATAAAAATCGGGTGTAATGTTTTTCATAAAAATGGGGGTTATCTCGCTATTTAGTACTCTTATGTGGGATAGCCCCCATCTGTTATATTACTTGCATGAATCTCTTTTATTCGTCGATAGGCTCGTTAGAGAGACTTGGGATGTTGCTTGATTGTTCGAAAGGAACAGGATAGTAAGTGAGCGAAGCATCCCAACCTTTGAGAGTCGAAGCAGCTTTGCCGCGGCGCACGAGGTCGTTGTAGCGTTCACCCCATTCGCAGCACAATTCCATGCGACGCTCGTCGAGGATGTTGTCGATTGTAACGCTTGACACCGGGGTCATTCCGGCACGCTCGCGTACCAAATTGAATGGTGTTACAGCATCGCCACCAACTTCGAGGCAAGCTTCTGCGTTCATCAAGAGCACGTCGGCATAGCGGATGATGCGGATGTTGTTGTTTGAACCGTATTTTGTACGACCCGGAGTGAGTTGATCGAGCGGAGTGTAAGCCTTGCCATTCCAGCAGTCGGTTTGTGTGGGGTTTTGCAACGGACGGATAACATCGCCACTTGGTGTTGTGCTTCCAGCAAGGAGGAAAGAAGTTGTTGCACGCACACCCTCACCACGAGCGGCAGCCCAGTCGCGGAATTCGGGGAAGAGACCGATGAAGCCCCAACCTGAGATATTACCATCGTTGGCAGGACCTTGGAATACAAACCATTGGTCGGCGTCAACCATGTCGCCCGAGCCATTGCCGAAGTCGGTGCATTGGCACTCAAAGAGCGATTCGTTACACATCTTGCCGGGAATCTTGAAGAGGTTGTAGAAATCGTTGTAGAGTTCAAACTTGTTGCTTGAGATAATCTCACCTGTGAGTTCTTTCACCTTGGCATAGTTGCCCATGTTGAGGTTAACCTTGGCAGCAAGAGCCATAGCAGAGTAGGCAGTTACAGCACCGAAATGTTCGCTCTCGTTAGGACGGATTTTAGGCATGTTGTCGATACCAAACTGGAGGTCTTCGAGCATGTAGCGATTAACAGCGGCAACAGTAGAGCGAGTCATATCTGTTTGGCTATTAGAACGAAGGATGGTTACAGGACCAAAAGCTTGAACGAGACGATAATAAGCATAAGCACGGAGGAAACGCACTTCACCGCAATATGCATTGTAGTTTTTCATATCGGTGGAGCTGGTGATGTTGGCAGCATATTGGTCGAGCGATTCGAGAGCAGCGTTTGCCACTTTAATCATACCATAATACTGGTTCCACATCTCATTCAAACCCCAGAAAGAGTTGTCGTACTTGAAGTTACCGAAATCAACCAATGTAGGTTGGTCATCGATACGTCCCGACCACACATCATCATCGCGAACGATGGTGAGAGGCCAGATTACCCAGTGCATACCGCCGGTGCGCAACTTGGCATACACACCCGATACCGGCATATACATATTGGCTAAGTTTGTGAAATCCACGCTATTCTCCGGAACACTATTTTCAGGTTCTTTGTCGAGGAAGTCGCACGATGTTGTAGCAAGTAACATTGCCGGCAACACATATAATAATGCTTTTTTAAGAATATTCATTGTTAGATAATTTTAATGAATTGTAAATAATTGTGAGGTAATTAGAAGTCAATTTGTACACCGAATGTGTAGGTAGAAGTCAACGGATATACCTCTACGTCCCAACCCTCAGAATCGCTAAGTTCCGGAGTGAATGCGTTAGCTGAGAATGTAGTGAATGGACGGTCGGCAGTGAGGCTCACTCTGATACCCGGCAATGTGTAGTTACCCATCTTGAGGTTACGGAAGTTGTAAGCAAGGGTAATGTTTTGGATGCGGAAGAAATCGGCGCTTTCAACAAAGTAAGAGTTTACTTTCTGGTCGCTCACGTTCCAACCTTTCACGAGGGCAGCAGCCGATGGATGCTCGTTGGTTGAACCTTCGCCTGTCCAACGGTTCTTGTATTGAGCCTCGTCGAAGTTGAAGTTGGATTGTGCGTAGCGGAGAGCGCGCTTGCGGTTGTACATCTGTGCACCTGCTTGACCATAAGTTGTGAGTTCAAAGTCGAGGTTTTTCCAGCTGAAACCAAGGTTAACACCGTATGTGAGGTTAGGAATGTAAGCACCAAGAGTCTGGCGGTCGTTACCATCAATTACATTGTCGCCGTTAACGTCTTCGTATTTGAAGTCGCCGGGAACAAGACCGTTGGCAACAGCGATAGGATCGGCTGCACATTCAGCCTCGTTTTGATAAATGCCCACTACTTTGTAGCCATAGAATGAGTTCATTTCTTCACCCACCATGTTGATAGTCTTTCCACCTTTCACATAGTCTGTTCCACCGAGGTCTTTCACACGGTTTTTGAGGAATGACATGTTCAAACCGATGCTATATTTGAAGTCGTTGCCGATGCGGTCGCTCCAAGTTGCAGCGATATCGAAACCGGTGTTGAGGATTTTACCATAGTTGCCTGCAAGCACATCGTTGCTGAAAGGAAGACGCGGAGAGATAACAGCGCGTTTTGTCATGCGGTGATACCAGTCGAGATCTACATTCAAGCGGTTGTTGAGAGTAGAGAAGTTAACACCAACATTTGCTTCGTCAACGAGCTCCCACTTGAGGTAGCTGAAGTAAGAAGTATTTTGGAAACCGGGGATTGTAGTGTTACCAAATACACCCGATGCACCATTACCGGTGTTGATTGATGCAAAACCGTCGCTTGCTGCAACGTGGTCGTTACCAAGGCGACCCCAGCTTGCGCGAAGTTTCAAATAGTCAAATGCTTTTTGAAGAGCAGGGTCATTAACCTGTCTCATCTTCATG
>JBJEKB010000299.1:0-7168 GCA_051878395.1 Muribaculaceae bacterium | reverse complement strand
GCACAACTTCGTAAGTGCCGGGTTATGAACAGGTTAGCCGCTTTGCGGCACTCTCTGCGCTTGCGGTGTGTGCTCTGCTTCGCAGAGCTGGCGGACGCTTCGCTGCGCCCGGTGGCGAAATCTCTACTTGATGCTCCAATGGGGCTAATGGGGCCAATAGGGCTAATAGGGCTAATAGGGCCAATAGGGGGCGCTGCTTTGGCAGTGAGTGGGGTGGGGTGTGGGCACAAAAAAATCGATGCATAAGCATCGATTCCAAATAAACCCTAAAACCTAAAAATTAACCTTTTCAAAAACTGATTGTCATCTCGACAACCTTGTTTTTTTCTAACCTTAAATTTATTACCATGAAAAACACAGTGCAAAGGTATGGATTTTATGTTGTACAACATAATTTTTGAGCAAGAAAATGCTTGCAATTAACATTGTTTAGCGAAAATAGGTGGTTTTTGGGGTGTTTACTGCGCCGGATGCTCCATAGTGCCAATAGGCTGCGCTGCTTGGCAGCGCTTGGAGTGTTAAAGTGGGGTTAAATAGCGGGAAATGGTGCGAAATGCGGTTCCTATTGGCGATTGGGTTGTATTTTTGCAGTGTATTGCTTCGCCGCTATGCTACAGGGGCGTACCTTTGGCACGCATTCTCTCTATCTATTCTGATCCCGGCACAACTTCGTAAGTGCCGGGTTATGAACAGGTTAGCCGCTTTGCGGCACTCTCTGCGCTTGCGGTGTGTGCTCTGCTTCGCAGAGCTGGCGGACGCTTCGCTGCGCCCGGTTTGCGCTGCTTTGGTAGCGCGTGCACTGCATCAGCAGTGCATGGCGCTTGGCGCTTGCGCCTTGGCTCGTGGCGCGGCGGCGGGAGTTAGTCGAGGCAGCTGCCGTTGGGGCGGACTTGCTGGCCGCGGTAGGGCTCGATGTGGATGTTGGCGATTACGGTGCCGAATTTCTTGGCGAGGGCCCGCTCGGTTTCGGAGGCGATGTCGTGCGCTTCTACTACGGTGTCGGCGGGATCTACCTTGATGTGGAAGTCGATGATGTAGATGTTGCCGTTTTTGCGTGTGCGGAGGTTGTGATATGCCTTCACGCCATCGACCCCGGCGATAACTTGCCCGATTTGGTCGTTAACGTGCTCGGGGAGAGATACTTCGAGGAGTTCTTTCACGGCGGGAACACCGAGTTTGAACGCCACAATGAGGATAAACACCGAGACGAGCGCGGCGGCGAGGGGGTCGAGGATGCGCCATTGTCCGCCGAGGAAAATCGCGCCGGCGATGCCGACGAGCGTCGCGATACTCGAAAGTGCGTCGCTGCGGTGGTGCCAGGCGTTGGCGATGATAGCCATGCTCTCGAGGTGGTCGCCCACGCGCTTGGTGTAGCGGAAGAGCCATTCTTTGGCGAGAATCGAGATAAACGCCATAGCGAGAGCGAGATAGCCGGGAGCGGGGAGCACCGTGCCGCCGAGCGAAGCCGCGATTTTGGCGACGGAGTCGGAGAGGAGCATCAGCGCGACAATCGCGAGAGCCACGGCGATGAGCATCGTGGCGAAAGTCTCGAATTTGCCGTGTCCGTAGCGGTAGTATTTGTCTATGCCCTTGGCAGTTACGCCGATAAACACGATCACGATGACATCGGTGATGAAATCGCTGAGCGAGTGGATACCGTCGGCAATCATAGCCCCCGACCTGCCGATGATACCGGCGATGATTTTGAGCAGGGCGAGCACGCCGTTGACGGCAAAACCAATCCAAGTGCATTTTTTCGCCTCACGAGCGCGCTGTTGAAGTTGTTCGGTGGTGAGATGTTCCATATCTAACTAAAAATTGAAGAGACAAAATTAGGCAATATGGGAGCAGATAGCAAGTAAAATGAGGAAAAATGCAGTAATTTGTAATGGATATAAATTGCGGCGGCGAATGGGGCGAATGGGGCGAATGGGGCTAATACTGCCTATAGGCTGTTGCCATCAGGAGCGGAGGGTGGCGCCGATGTAGTGGGCGAGGACTATCACCGAGACGGCGGCGGTGGCTGCGACTTCGGTAACGGTGCGGAGCGTGATGACAGGCGAAGCGAGTTCGGTAATCACTCTGCTCCAGCAGATTACGCAAGCTATTGCTGCCAGGGCGTAGGTGAGGCGGAGCACCCACGAGTAGCGGGGCTTGCGATCGGGGAGGCGATGTAGCACATTGGTAGTGAACCAGGGATGACGGGCAGGAGCCGGAGCATTCTGGCTGAGAAATTGCTTGAGAGAGTCGTTTTTATCTGTTTTCATAATCGGATGCAAAGATATAAAAAATTGGTTGTAAATTAAAGATATTTATCCTTGAGAACCGTTTCGAGTTTGGTACGGGCACGCGAAATGTGCGATTTCACGGTGCCTTGAGGCATCCCGGTGGCATCGGCAATCTCCTTGATGGGGAGGTCGTTGATGAAAAACATGGTAGCCACAGAGCGTTCGGCAGGGGAGAGAGTGGCGAAAGCCGTTTTGATGTCGAGAGCAGCCTCGACACCGCCGGCGGTGTTCACCGAGTCGATGTCGGGAGGCGATTGGAGGTCGCTCACCGGCATCTCGCGACGGCGATACTCGTAGAAGACATTGTATCCAATCTTGTAGAGCCAGGTGCGGAAACGCGCAAGCCCCTTGAAGCTGCGGATGTTGAGGAAAGCCTTCACGAAGGTGTCTTGAGCGAGGTCTTCGCTCAGGGGCACATCGCCGAGAGTGAGATTGAGGAAAAAGCGCCGCATTTCGGGCTGATAGGCATCGACCAATTTCCCGAATGCGTCCCGATTGTCGAAGAGGACGCATTGGGAAATAAGTTTCATTTCTTCAATCTTTCCAATCATTGTAGATGGAGAGGATTAGTTGTTGGTGTTGTTGTCGGAATTGCGGTTTCCCGGGATTTCGGGAGGCTCGGGAGTGCGGTTTTGCTCGGGAGCGTCGGGAGTTTCGGTGCTGCGGTGCTTGATTTGATAGTAAGTAACACCGAGGCGAACAAGACCGATAGCCATGGGGATAAGGCAGATTTTACCTACGAAGCTGTCCCAGCCGAAAGCAATCCAGAGGACGAAGCCCACGATTGCGAGAGTTGCCGAGCTGCGCATCTCGTTCCAGTCGGACGGAGTGGCGTTGGATTGCTGCCCGGGGCGGACATCGGCAGGCGCCGACGGCTTCTTATCGCTGAGGAGCGACTCCGGGATGGGGTAGTTGTGCTCGATGGCGGTGTTGATGAGGTTGTAGCGAGCCACGCGCTTCTTGTAGTTGAAATAGAGGACGATGAGGACAATTACGATGGCGGTGATAAATGGGATTGTAACCGCTGCCAGCCCCACGATGTCGGTGTCTTCCTCGTCGTTGTCGTAGCTGAAGTCGAATTTGCCGAAGTTTTCATCGGAATTGGAGCCTTTTTGGGCGATAGTGTCGTCGAGCGAGATATCCTCGAGAACCCCCTTGGCTTCGGCGATGTCGATTCCGAGCGAGATAATAGAGTCGCGTTTCTGCTCCTCGGTGAGAGAATCGTTGCTGATAATCTTGAAGGCGGCTTTAATTTGCTCCTTCTTGGAGGGGCGGTTGTTTTCGGTGTTTTCTGTGTTGTTTTGAGCACTGAGCATCATGGGGAATGCAAGCATCGCAACCATGATTAAAGAGATGATTTTTTTCATATTCGTTGAAGTTTTTAATTGTTATTGTTTCGTTGTTTTACCGTTAGACGTAAAACGAGGTGCAAAAGGTTGCACCGATGGTGAAATTTTTTTTGCAAAATTGCCAATATTATTTCGCAAAGCTATGGAAAATCGGGCTTGGAAGCAAATCCTATGTCAAAAAACTGGCAATATTGCCGGTTTTTTGACGTGGAGAGGGGCGGTGCGAGGGTGTATTGTGGTGGGCGGATGGTGTTTCTTGTTGCAAAATTAATGCCTTGGGGAGCGGAATTTTTGCGTTTTGCGCGGGAAACGGTGTTTTAACCGGAATTTAACATTGTGAGAGTAGTATCTTTGCGGGAAAGCGTCCCTACGACATGAATAGGAATTATGTGCTGGTTACACAAAAATATATTAATAAAATATAAAATAGAGCTTAATTGCTTGTATCTCAATAAAAATTTGTATCTTCGCCTCCGAAAAACAGGCTGAAAAACGGAGTGTTACTACTATTTTTGGTCCAAAAAAGAGGAATAAGGAATTAACTAATATTACTGTCTGCTAAACTATTTTGAAGGCAAATGAAAAATTAGGGCTGGCACCTATTGCTTGAGGCAGCCCTTCGTGGTTACTTTGTGTCGCCAAACAAAAGATAACTATGGGCAAAAGTAGTAATATAATTCATAATATTTTCAAACGCTCTTTGATTGCGTATTATGTGTTTGTGATAATTCCGTTGCCATATTCGCTGTAGGGGCGCAATATTTTTGCGCCCGCGATGGCAAAGGTGCGATGGCAAAGGTAGCGATCGCCACTGACGATTGATTTCAATGGAGCAAGCAGCCTTAAATGAGCGAATGATTAAAGCAAGCCTTGAATTAAGATGATTATCATCTCGCGGTTCACCATGACGCTGAGGCTTCAAACATCCGGTGTTTTGTGGGGGCATTGTCGTTGCGGGCGCAAAATATTGCGCCCCTACCTGATGGGTTTGAAATTGAAATAACAGCCTCGAACGCCGAATAATTTGTGCTGAGGCATACCATCTTGCCGCCCTCAACTTTTACGGAAAGTATTAAATAATTATGTTTGAAAGGTACACAAAACTTGAAGATATAGCCTCTGACAGCATCTTTTTGTTTGGAGCTCGTCAGACAGGGAAAACCACTCTTATAGGCATGTTGTGGAACGATGAGATTGTAAATCCCGGTGATATAATATAAGTGCCAGGCCGTTATGAATGGGTTCACGTTCATGTAGGGACGGCGGTTACTTGGACATGGGGATTTTCATGCCCTCGTTGCTAAGGATGGTTGCGGGGAAGATGGCGCGGGCTTCGGTGAGGAGGACGCTCTCGTCGCGGTAGCGTGAGGAGTAGTGCCCGAGGATGAGGTTTTTGGCGCCCACTTTGCGGGCAACCTCGGCTGCCTGCGCCGCTGTGGAGTGGAACCTTGCCTTGGCGTCGGCGGCGTGTTCGCTTGCGTAGGTGGATTCGTGATATAGCCAGTCAACGCCCTCGATATAAGGGAGATACTTCTCTGCCGGCATCGTGTCGCTCACATAGGCGTAGCGCACGGCAGGCGTGGGTGGCTTGGTGAGCAATTTGTTGGCTATCACAGTGCCGTCGGGCTTCACAAAGTCCTCTCCGGCACGCAGATTGTTCATGAAATAGATGGGCACGCCGTGGAAGCGAGCCATCTCGCCATCGATGTGGCGTCCTCCCTGTCGCTCCTCGAAGAGGAATCCCACCGTGGGCACACGGTGCTTGAGAGGGAAAGTTGAAATGGTTACCGCATCGTCGGCATACACCATCGCGTGTCCCACAGAAATCTCGTCGAACGTGATTTTGAACGGCATTTCGCGGCAGAAATAGTCGGTTTGCGCCTTAAAGAGCGTAACGCCGTCGCGGATTGTGTGAATCACAATCTCGCCGCCGTGGTTTTGCAGCCCCATTGTCGAGAGGAGTCCGAGAAGTCCGAAGCAGTGGTCGCCATGCAGGTGGCTGATAAAGATATGCGAGAGGCGCGACCACTTCAAGCCCATTCTCATGAGCATAGTCTGCGCTCCCTCGCCACAATCAATCATGAAAAGTTTGTCGTGGACATTCAGAACCTGACAAGAGGGGTGATGGGTGAGCGTAGGTTTCGCCGAGCCGCACCCCAGGATGTTAAGTTCCACACGTCCCATAGAGTCTTACTTTATAGCGTCGATACTCTTTTTGATGTCGGCAAAGATATCGTCGATCGAGCCGGAACCTTTGATAGAGAGGTATTTGCCCTCGTTCACGTAGAAATCGCGGAGCGGTTGAGTTTGGCTGTGATACACAGCGAGACGCTTTTGGATAGTCTCGAGATTGTCGTCGCTGCGGCCGCTCTCGACGCCGCGCTTGATAAGGCGGTCGATAAGTTCGTCGTCAGCCACTTCGAGCCCCACAACGGCATTCACCTGAGCGCCGCGCTTGGCGAGCATCTCGTTGAGGGCTACAGCCTGCGGGATAGTGCGGGGGAAACCGTCGAAAATCACGCCGTCGCGAGTGGCGGGGTTGGAGTCGAGCAAGTCGCTGAGGATATTCACCATCAAATCGTCGGGGATGAGTTGGCCGTTGGATATGAATTTGTCGGCAGTCTTGCCGAGTTCGGTACCCTTGGCGATTTGGTCGCGGAGCACCTCGCCGGTGGAGATGTGAAACAAGCCGTAAGTTTCTATAAGTTTCTCACTTTGAGTGCCCTTGCCGGAGCCTGGAGCACCGAAAATAACTAAATTAAACATAGCATTACCTTTTTAGAGACTTGTAAAAAGAGCACACCACGGGTGCGGAGTGCTCCTTTCTTATCATTTGGTTATTTATTATCTTTGCTAAGAATGTAGATGTCGGGGAGGTTGCGTGCAAGACCGTCGAGGTCAAGGCCATAGCCGATGATGAATTTCGACGGGATGTTGAAGCACACATAGTCGGGAACAAGACCGCAAGTCGAAGAATCGGGCTTGAACAGCAGCGTAGCGAGCTTGATTTGCTTCGGATTCTTAGCCTTTAGCGACTCGATGAGCTGAGTGGCGGTGAGGCCGGTGTCCACGATGTCTTCAACGATGATAACGGTGCGTCCTTCGATGCTTTCGGTGAGTCCGAGCACCTCTTTCACCTCGCCGGTAGAGGACATTCCCGAATAAGATTTGTAACGAATAAAGGATATTTCCGATTCAAAATCTACCGAGCGAAACAGGTCGGCGGCAAAAATGAAGGCGCCATTGAGCACGCAAAGGAAAAGAGGCTTTTCGTTGCCGCAGTCGCGAGTGATTTCGGAGGCGACTCTCTTCACCTCTTTTTGAATCTCTTCGTTCTTAATATAAGGCTCGAATTCAAGCCCTTTATACGATATGTGTTCCATTATGATAAAAACTTTCGCAAAGGTAAGAAAACTTTGCCTAATCCGTGGGATGAAATTCTATCGTTATGATAAATTAACACTCTCGCAGGCGCGGGTAACTATTCAGCTATCCGAAAGCATTACAAAACTGCTATTGAAAAACCATCAT
>JBJEKB010000298.1:0-1837 GCA_051878395.1 Muribaculaceae bacterium | reverse complement strand
AAAGGCTGCACCGTATATCGCGATGGCTCTCGCTCGGGAGTGCTGATTTCGACCAAAGAAAACTCCAACCAACCGGTTCACCCCGAAGAACATGTAATTCGCCGACCGATAGAACTCGAAGCCGATGTGGTGAAATTCCAAAACAATAAAGAGAAATGGATTGCATTCGTGGGATTGCTCAATGGTAAGCCTTACGAGATTTTCACCGGTCTTGCCGACGACGAAGAAGGAATATTCTGCCCGAAATCGGTTACCAAAGGTAAGATTATCAAGGCAATAGATGAGAATGGCAACAAACGTTACGATTTCTGCTTCATCAACAAAAGAGGCTACAAGACCACAATCGAAGGACTTAGCGACAAGTTCAATCCCGAATTCTGGAACTATGCAAAACTCATCTCGGGAGTGCTCCGCTATGGAATGCCTATCGATCAGGTGCTGAAACTCATCAGCAGCCTCGAGCTCGACAGTCAATCTATCAACACATGGAAAAACGGTGTTGAACGCGCGCTCAAGAAATACCTTCCCAATGGCACTCAGGTGAGTGAAAAATGTCCTAAGTGTGGACAAAACACCTTGGTGTACCAAGAAGGATGCTTGCGTTGCACTTCGTGCGGGACATCGAAATGTGGATAATTTTATGTTAATAAATCAAAAAACGAGTCGGTTTTAAAGTTTCTTGAACCGACTCGTTTTGTTATTGCAAAATTATTAGTAATTTTAAGGTCAGAATTAATAACCTATTGATAACAACTTAATATTCATTTAAATGAAACTTACATTTAATATCACTTATCACACAAATTGGGGTGAAAGTGTTTTTATTGTCGGAAGCCACCCCAAATTGGGCGACGGCAATGAGGACAAGGCTCTAAAAATGGATTTGAAAGATTTTGATTCTTGGTCCACAACTATCGAACTCGACGATGCCGTTACAGCAATCGAATACCATTTTATTGTAAAAGCAGAAAGCGGATATGTGAAACATGAATGGGGCAAACCCCATCGATTCATGTTCGATGGTAAAATATCCGATATTCAGATACTCGACCATTGGCAAGACCAACCGTATAACAAACACTACTATTCCTCGGCTTTTGTCGATAGTATCTTCCACCGCAATACCGACAAAAAGAAATTGAAAGTGAAGTCGGGATACCTCTACATCTCTATTGCAGCGCCACACATCGAACCCGATGAATACCTTGCCGTGTGCGGTGATTGCCCGGCACTCGGAGCATGGGATATTACAAAAGCAGTTGCTCTCAATGACTCACTATTCCCTTACTGGACACTTTCTATCCCGATGTCGAAGATAAAAGACGATTTCCAATACAAATTCTTAATCCTCAAGAAAGAAACAAACGAAATCGTCGCATGGGAAAACTCCTCCAATCGCACATTCTCATACAAGAATGAAGCTAATGAGGCAGTGGTATTAAGCGGATTGGTTTTCAACGACCCCAAAGGCAACTGGAGAGGCGCAGGTGTTGCAATTCCGGTATTCTCACTCCGCTCCAAAGAAGACATGGGCGTGGGCGATTTCTACGATTTGTTCAAAATGATCGACTGGGCTAAATTGACAGGTCAGAATTTCGTTCAGATACTCCCCATCAACGACACCACAATGACCGGCACTTGGACCGACTCATATCCCTATAATGCAAATTCCACATTTGCGCTTCATCCAATGTTCCTCCGCGTGGATGCAATCGGCACATTGAAGGATGCCGGCAGAATGGAATACTACAAGAGCCAAGCAGCCGAACTCAACGCTCTACCTCAAGTGGATTATGAGAGAGTGAACAACCTAAAAGCTGAATATGTTCGTGAAATC
>JBJEKB010000297.1:0-7268 GCA_051878395.1 Muribaculaceae bacterium | reverse complement strand
TCCGCCATCGGAGCACACGCACCTTGAATCCCCTTGCCGACGAGCCGCCGCACCACGCAAGCCCAATTTCCATCACACTTGCACGAAAAACGGGAGGAAACTCACGCTCCCTCCCGTTCCAATTCAAATTACGTATGATTGATAATGTGTCTATGTGCTTAGAATGAATAGCTTACTCCAATCGAAGGTGTCCATGCATGTACTTTGTATTTACCTTTGATTGTTTGAGTTGCAGATTGTCCGAATTGAGGATACATCTTGTAGATGAAGTCATCATAGTTGCATGATGCATTGTCTTCACCCAATCCGTGAACGTATGTGCACGCTACATCAATCGAGAGTCTGCTATATGGACGGAATGAGAAACCTACAGAAGGAGATACTTTGTCCATACCCGGAGTCTCCGGATTGTAGAAGTTGTTATCTACCGGAGTCATATCATAGTTGAAACCTGCGCGCAAGTCCATTCTGTCGGTGAGTGCGTATTGTGCGCCCACGCGGAATGCCCATGCGTTTTTGTAGTTCTTCTCGATGTGTTGATTAAACGCATTGAGTTGTTCTGCAAGGAATTCTATGTCGAGTGTCTCGTATGCGTTCCATTTTGTCATTTGTGCGTCAAATGCAAATGTCCAGCGTTTGTTGGGCTTGTAGCATACACCGATAGTGGTTGTCATCGGCATTGGCATCTCTGCTTTGAAGTTTGCCGAGTTGATTACACCGATTTTATCTTGGAGAAGTTGTTCTGCAACCTCGTTGGCATATTCCACGGTGGCATCACCGGTTTTAACCTTCATCTGCATTTTTGAGCGTGCCGACAAACCGAGTGTAAAATGCTCGTTGATGTCCCACATGATACCTACATTATATCCCACTGCAATCTCGGCTGTACCTTTAAGGTTTACCGATGCCGGACTTGTTTCGCCAAAAGCGGGAACAGGCATTTGTGTGGCATTTATGAGCATGTCGAGCGATTTCGGATTTACAAGCGCTTTGTTCAAATCTACGCTTCCCCATGCTACACACAAGCCTACACCTACCGAGAGGTTCTTGAGTATGCGATACGAAAGTGTCGGTTGTACTACATAGGTAGATAGTTTCACGCTTTGGTTGAGTACGGCTCCCGCCCAGTTTTTCGACCAGTTGATATTGCTTCCGTAGGGGGTGTAAAACGATACTCCGGCTTGAAGATTGTCATACACCTTGAATGCTGCGTGAACATATAGCGGTGTGCTCACCTTGTTGTCTGTCTCGTAGTATTTATCATTGATGGTGGCACCTGCTGTGGCAATGATGCCTGTTACTCCTGCAGATAAATCTAATGTTTTGTTGCTGAATGATAATGCGGCGGGATTGAAATACATACTTTCTGCTCCTAATTTCTGTGCGACACCTGTGTGTCCCATTGCTACTTGGCGTGCACTCAACGTGTTCACCTGATAGCCTTCGGCAGAGGCGCTCAATGTTGCCAACGCTGCCAATGCGATAGTTAAGATTTTTTTCATTATTTCATATTTTATTAAAACGCCGCAAATTTACACACAATTATTTAATCTGCGCAGTTTATTAACGAAGTATGAGTTTTATTAACTATGATAAAATTCGGAATTATTGGTCTAAAATGCCGAATTAGCCGCTTTTTTGCTAAAAGTGTTAAATTATTTCGTAGTAAATGTTAATTGATTTCCCGCCCTTTTTATTATTTTCTTTCCCTTTTCTCGCCATTTCATTTTGTTATCCCGCCGATTTGCACTATCTTTGCATCTCAATTTTTTAAGGTAATGATTGCAGTAACTAATTTAGGTATGCAATTCGGGAAAAGAATCCTATTCCAGGATGTTAATCTTAAATTCACTCCCGGTAATTGCTATGGTATTATTGGCGCTAACGGCGCCGGTAAAAGTACGCTCATGAGAATCCTCAGCGGCGAACTTACTCCCACTTCCGGCTCTGTTTCTCAAGGTGCCGGCGAACGTATGTCGGTCCTTAGTCAGGACCACTTCGAGTTTGACGAGTTTTCTGTTATGGACACTGTCCTCCAGGGACACACTGTCCTTTGGAATATTATGAAGGAGAAGGACGCGCTTTATGCTAAGCCCGATTTCTCTGATGCCGATGGTATTCGTGCATCGGAACTCGAGGAGCGTTTTGCCGAACTCGAAGGCTGGAATGCCGAGAGCGATGCAGCTATGCTCCTTAGCGGTCTCGGTATTAAAGAGGATAAACACTATTCTCTCATGAAGGATTTGAGTGGTAAGGAGAAGGTGCGTGTCCTCCTTGCTAAGGCTCTTTTCGGTAATCCGGATAACCTCCTCCTCGATGAGCCTACCAACGACCTTGACCTCGACACTGTCGCTTGGCTCGAGGAATATCTCTCCAACTGCGAGAATACTGTTCTCGTGGTTTCTCACGACCGCCACTTCCTCGATGCCGTTTCCACTCACACCCTCGACATCGATTACAATAAGATTTCTCTATTTGCCGGTAACTACAGTTTCTGGTATCAGTCGAGCCAGCTCGCCTTGCGTCAGCAACAGCAGCAAAACAAGAAGGCAGAAGAAAAACGCAAGGAGTTGCTCGAGTTTATTCAGCGTTTCAGCGCGAATGTTTCCAAGTCGAAGCAAACTACCAGCCGCAAGAAGATGTTGGAAAAACTCAATATCGAGGAAATCCAGCCATCTTCGCGCCGATATCCGGGAATCATCTTCACTCCCAATCGCGAGCCGGGTAACAAAATCCTTGAGGTAAAGGGCCTCCGTGCAAGTGTCGATGGCGAAGTGCTTTTCGATGATGTGAATTTCCAAATCGAGAAGTGGGACAAGGTGGTGTTCCTTAGCCACGACCCCAGGGCTATGACCGCGCTCTTTGAAATTATCAATGGCAAGATGAAGCCCGATGCCGGCACTTATGAGTGGGGGCAGACTATAACCACTGCTTATCTCCCTCTCGATAACACCGAATTTTTCAACACCGACCTCAATCTTGTGGATTGGCTCTGCCAATACAGTTCCGATTCCAGCGAGATTTACCTCAAAGGTTTCCTCGGTAAGATGCTCTTCTCGGGTGAGGAGGTGCTCAAAAAGGCTTCTGTGCTTTCCGGTGGCGAAAAAATGCGCTGTATGATTGCCCGTATGATGATGACCGATGCCAACACTCTCATCCTCGACTCTCCAACCAACCACCTCGACTTGGAGTCTATCCAGGCTTTCAACAACACGTTGCAGACTTTCAAGGGGAATATCCTCATGGCAAGCCACGACCACGAGTTTATTCAAACCGTTGCCACTCGCGTTATCGAATTAACCCCCAATGGCATCATCGATAAGATTATGGACTACGATGATTACATCACCGATGCTCGCGTAATCGAAGCAAGAGAAAGATTATACAACTCTAAATAATAAAGTTATGGTAAAACATATCGTTTCTTTCAAATTGTCCGGTACTCCCGAACAGCGTAAAGAGGTGGCTGAGAAATTCAAAGCCGCTCTCCTCGCTTTGCCTGCCCAAATCGATGTTCTTCGCAGCATGGAAGTCGGCATCAACGAAAATCCTGCCGAAGAGTGGGATGTGGTGTTGATTGCGATTGTCGATAAAATGGCAGATGTCGAAGTGTATGCCAAGCATCCGGCTCACGTTGCTGCTGCAGGTCTTCTCGCAGGCCACAAAGATAGCCGCGCTTGTGTCGATTTTGAATGTTAAAAACAGTAACTCTTTTTCACATGGCAAACGCCGCAAGCACATCGAAATGGCTTGCGGCGTTTCTATTCAGGTTTTATTCTTTCTCGGATAGTTCGAGCCATCTCATCTCTTTCTCGTCGAGAATCTCTTTCACTTCGTTGTAGCGCTTCGATGCCGCGTCAAAGTCTTCGGTTTGCTCTTCTCCGCTAAACACTGCTTCGAGGTGTTTCTTCTCCTCGTTGAGTGCATCTATTTCTGCTGTCAGCTGCTCCAACTCTTTCCGCTCCTTGAATGTGAGGCGGTTGTTGTTTCTTTCGCGCGTCGGTTTCGATTTTGGCTGTTCCGATGCCTTTTGAATTTGCGTTTTCTCTCGTTCTATCTCCTTGCGCCATTCTCGGTATTCCGAGTAGTTGCCCGGGAAGTCTTTCACCACGCCATTCCCTTCAAACACAAACAGGTGGTTGATGCAGCGGTCCATGAAGAAGCGGTCGTGCGAGATTATTATCACACACCCCTTGAATTTTTCGATGTAATCTTCCAGCACTTCGAGTGTAACGATGTCGAGGTCGTTGGTTGGCTCATCGAGAATAAGGAAGTTGGGCTTTCTCATCAGCACTGTCGCCAAGTACAATCGCCGTTTCTCGCCGCCACTCAGTTTGTACACATATTTCTGCTGGTCGGCGGGGGAGAATAGAAACAGATTGAGAAATTGAGCCGCAGTGTAGTGGTTTTTCTCATCGAAATAGACCACTTCAGCTATTTCTCTCGCCACATCTATCACTTTCATTTCGTTGTTGAATTCAATGCCCTCCTGACCGTAGTAGCCAAATTTTACAGTGTCTCCCACGTCGAAATGTCCCGAGTCGGGCTTTACGATTCCTTGAAGCATCTTCACGAATGTCGATTTTCCGACACCATTCTCTCCAACGATGCCCACTTTGTCGAAGCGCGCGAAGATGTATTCAAAATCGTCGAGTATCACTTTGTCGCCATAGCGCTTGCTCACTTCATGAGCCTCGAATATCTTGTTGCCGATATAGCCCGATTGCACATTCAACTTCACGTTCTCTTCGCGTCTCACATTGGAGGCTTTCTTTTTCAACTCGTAGAATGCGTCGATTCGGTATTTAGCTTTCCCTGCACGCGCTTGTGGCTGGCGACGCATCCAGTCGAGTTCCTTGCGAAGCAGGTTGTTCGCCTTGGCTACCTCCGACTGTTGTTGCTCGAGTCGTTCGGCGCGTTTCTCAAGATAGTAGTCGTAATTCCCTTTGTAGGGATACACGCCATCGATGTCGATTTCCATTATCTTGTTGCACACATTGTCGAGGAAATATCGGTCGTGTGTAACCATCAGGAGGGTGATTCGGCTTCTCGACAGGTAGTTCTCGAGCCACTCCACGGTGGCGATGTCGAGATGGTTGGTCGGCTCGTCGAGAAACAGCAAATCGGGGTTGCTGATAAGCACTCTTGCTATTGCCACCCGCTTCTGTTGTCCGCCCGACAATTCGCCCATTGGCTGATTCACGTCATTGATGCCGAGTTGCGAAAGTATCTGCTTGAAGCGGTCTTCGTAGTCCCAGGCATTGGCTGCATCCATCTTCCTGATGTGGTTGGATATGTCGGTTCCCGCCATGGCGGCGCGCTCATACTCCTTGAGAATTGCCGACACCTCGTCGTTATTGTCGAGGCACGCGTCGATAACACTGCTTTCGGGGTTGAACACCGGCACCTGCTCGAGATAGCCGATTCGTAAATCGTTGCGGAATGTGATTTTGCCGCTGTCGTATTGTTCGTGCCCAGTGAGCACGCTCATGAGGGTGGATTTGCCCGAGCCGTTCTTGGCTATGATGCCAATTTTCTCCCCTTCCGACACTCCGAAAGAGAGATTGGCAAAGAGGATTCTGTCTCCAAATGATTTTGTGAGATTTTCAACTTGCAGGATGCTATCCATGTCGCTATTTGTTTACCATGTTAATCGGATGCCCTGCAATAAAGGCTTCGAGGTTTTCGGCAGAGATACGGAGCAGCGATTTTCGAGCCACATCGCTTGTCCATGCAATGTGGGGCGTGATGTAGCAGTTTTGCGCTGTGAGCAGAGGGTTGTCCTCTTTCGGGGGTTCGCAACTTAGCACATCCACCGCAGCGGCTGCAATCTTCTTGTTGTTGAGAGCGTCGGCAAGTGCTGCTTCATCTACAAGTCCGCCGCGGGCGGTGTTTATTATGATGGCTGTTGGCTTCATCAAGTCGAGGGTCTCACGGCAAATGAAATTATGGTTGTCGGCACACAGTGGAGCATTCAGCGACACCACATCGCTTTGCGAGAAGAACTCGTTTTTCTCCACTTTGGTGATGTATTCCGGTAGCTGCGATTGCTCCTTGGAGGTAAGTGCGATTACTTTCATTCCGAAGGCGTGCGCAATCTTCGCAACCTCTTTGCCTATGTTGCCAAGTCCGTAGATGCCGATTGTGAGTCCGGCAATCTGCCTCATCGGTGAAAGACTGTAGCTGAAATCGGGCGACTTCACCCAGTCGCCGGCTGCAACCGATTGTGCGTGGCGTTCGATTTGAGTGGTGATGTTGAGCAGATGCCCAAATACTGTTTGCACCACCGATTGCGAACTGTAATTCGGTACATTGCACACCGGTATTCCGTGTGCCTTCGCTGCGGCGATATCCACATTGTTATATCCCGTGGCAAGTATGCCGATAAATTTCAGTTCCGGCAGTGATTCTATGATTTGTGCGGTGATAACAACCTTGTTTGTGAAAATTGCGAATGCTCCCTTGGCGCGTTCCAATATCTGTTCGGGAGATGTTCGGTCATACACTTCAAGAGCGCCGAATTTTTGCAGCGAGTCCCACGACAGGTCTCCGGGGTTGGCGGCATAGCCATCCAATATCACTATTTTTCTTTCCATAGTCGCTTGTTTTGATTTTGGAGCATAAAGTTACTAAATATTTACCTAATATGCAAATTAAAACTACGTTTTTATTTTGATTCTCCCCTCGTTTGCATTATCTTTGCAATGAAAACTATGTTTAACCACAAATCTATGTTATAATGAAAAGATTATTTCTCTCGTTAATTTCTTTATGTGTATTGTTGAGTGCAAGCGCAACAAGAATAGTTCTTCTTGCCGATGTCCATGTAACACCGGGTAATGCCAATGACGCAAAATTGCGTGAAGCCATTGCCGAAATCAACGGCGGTGATGCCGATGTTGTGGTGCTTGCCGGAGACCTTACAAATGAGGGTAGCGACGAGCAATTAAATAATGTCAAATCGATTCTCGACGCTCTTACAAAGCCTCTTTATGTGATTCCCGGCAACCACGAACTTAACTGGTCGCAGAGCGCGGGGAAAACTTTTGTCGATATATGGGGCGCCGACCGTTTTGTTACTCAGGTGGATGACCTTTTGATTGTGGGTATCGCTTGTGGTCCTTATATGAAAATGGGCGATGGGCATGTGAAACAAGAAGACCTCTCTTGGCTCGACAATACTCTTCGCGACAGGGTGAAGCCCGGAATGAAGGTGATTTCGGTTAATCACTATCCGCTTTTGCCCGACCTCGACAATATGATTGACT
>JBJEKB010000296.1:0-7270 GCA_051878395.1 Muribaculaceae bacterium | reverse complement strand
AAGTTACTAAAAATCGGCCAATTGTGCAAATGTTTCCGCAAAATAATTCACTATTAAATCAAAAAAAATGAGCCATTTTCAATTGTCATATTCAAAACAAAAAAGCATTATCAGAGCAGTGTCGTTACACCCGATTTCGAAGTGGCCAGCCATTCAACGATGGCGGTTCATCATGCCCAAACAGGCTCCCGGCACAGGCAAAAATGGCCTAACCGACTTTTTCAGTGCCCTCGATGTATCGCGTCCCTACCTGATGGGGGCTTGAAATTGAAAAAACAGCCTCGACCGCCGAATAATCTGTGCTCGAGGCATACTGTTTTGCCGCCCTCAACTTTTAGCGGACAAAAATATAAAATAGCAATACACCCATACAAAGCAAGAGGGTGCACACAAGTTGCGCCCTCTGCTGTATTGTTCAAACAGGGGGATTATTGGGGGAGGTAGCGGAGGGTGGCACCATCGGGGGTTACCGACAGCATTGCCGGTGCGCCTTCGATGAGGGGCACGTTCTCGTCGATGTGTCCCACCGGGAACCCGTAGCACACGGGGATGTTGTATTCCTTTATTATACTGTGCACGACATCGTCGGCAGTCTCAAAATCGGGATTCGGGTCGGCGTGGGTGAAACTCCCCACCACAAGACCGCGGATGCGGTCGAGTACGCCCGCGCATTTCAAGCGATAGATGCCGCGGTTGATAGCCTCGAGGTTTTCGTTGACATCCTCGATGAAGAGAATCGGGTTTTCGATGTCGCAAAGGTCGTAGCGGGTTGCAGCCATGTCGTTGATTACGGTGAGGTTGCCACCGATGAGAGTGCCTTTCACGCATCCTTCCTGGTTGTGGGGGTGTGCCGGCACTTTATATTCGGGAAGTTTGCCTTTGAGGATATCGTGGAGCATAATGCTGAGGGTGTCGGTGCCTTGGAATCTGCCGATAAGGGCGCACATGTGTGAGTGGATGCTCATCACGCCCTGGCGCGACATTGCGCCGTGGATTGCGGTGATGTCGCTGTATCCGGCGAGCCATTTGGGGTGCTCGGCAAAATATCCATCGGGGAGGAGGCAGAGGAGCTGTACCGAGCCATATCCGCCGCGACCGCATACAATAGCCTTGATTCCGGGTGTTTCAAATGCCCATTTGAGGTCGGAAAGTCGCTGCTCGATGGTTCCGGCAAATGTGCCGAACTGGGTGAGCACATTGGGACCTTTCACCGGGACATATCCCCAGGAACGAAATACTTCGCAGGCAGCCTCGATATCTTCCGCCTTGGGGCAGGATGCCGGGCTGATAATGGCGATTGTGTCGCCGGGCTGCAATGGCTCCGGCTTGATCATGGGCTGCGAGGCGATTGCCGACAACGATGTTGCCGCGGAAACGCAAAGCAGTAATAATTGCTTGAAATTCATGTAATAAATGGTTTTGGGTTAGTCTTTGGTGATTACTTTCTCATGCTCTTCGCCCGAATCTTCTCCGGCGGCGTCAGTCGTTTTCTTTTTCCGCCTGATTTTCACCTTCATCTCGTCAAATCCGTTGCCATACACGCCGTTGACATGAGTCTGGGCGATGAACGCACCCGGGTCGATCTCCTTGATGATGCGGAAAATGTTGATTTGCTCGATTTTGCGGCACATCACGATGAGCATTTTCACATCCTGCTTGGTGTACCAGCCGGTGCCGTGGAGCAGGGTGCAGCCGCGGTGTGCCTCCTCGTTGATGGCGTCGGCAATCTCCTGCCATTTGCTCGAGAAGATGGTGAATTGCACAGCCTGGCGGTTGGTGTTGATAATCATGTCGGACATCTGCGAGATGAAGAACAGGATGATAAAGCCATACACAATCTTGTCGATGCTGTGGAAGAGGAGAAACGATGACGATATGATGAGGAAATCGGTGTAGAGAATTGTGCGCCCAATCGACACATTGGTGCGTTTCGACACCATCGCAGCCACAATGTCGGTGCCGCCGCTGCTACCGTTGTGCACAAATGTGGTGCCGATACCCGCGCCGCACAAGATGCCACCGATAATCACGTTCATAAACGATTGCTGCTGAACGAGAGGCGCGGTGAACAGCGGCTGCATCAAGCTGATGAGACCGCTCAGCACCGTGGTGCCGAATATCGTGCGAATCACAAACTGCTTGCCCACAATGCGGTAGGCTCCGGCGAGGAGCGCAATGTTTATCAAGTAGTTGGAAAGCGCGATTGGTATCCCGTATCCGAAAAACTGCTCCGAACCGAAATAGATGAGCGAAGCCAAACCGGCAACGCCGCCGATAACCACCTTCTCCGGAAGAATGAAGGCGGTGAATCCGAAAGAGTAAAGAGCAAGCCCTACGACAATCATCACATAGTCCTTGGCTTGCGTGCGTAATGTTCTATAGTCGAAAGACATGGTAATAGTGCATATAAAATCAAATGCAAAATTACTCAAAAATCGGTGCAAAACCTATAATCGGGCAGCATTTTTATAAAAATTATTCCGAATGGCGGTTGCCGGGGCTTTTGCGTGCCTAAAATCGCTGCTTCCACCACCGCAAAAATGCTAAACTTTGTTTTTCGCTTTGAAATTGAGCGGGATTTTATTAATTTTGCCAGTTGAAACAAATAATAAAGAATAAAACTGCAACTATGGACAAAAATTTGAATAAAAAGAAAAAGAAATACTATCTCTATGGTGGCGCGATTGCTGCCGCAGTGCTCCTGCTCGGGCTTGTGGTTACCACTATTGTTCTGATGAAGCAGGTGAACGACACTCGTCTTGAAAATGAGCAACTTGCGCTCGAAAATCAGCAGCTCAACCTCGCCAACGAGTATGAGCAACTCAACACCGAGTTCCAAAATTACGAGAACCAAAGCAAATACCTCACCAACGATTCTCTCGTGGAGAAGTATGCCGAGGCGAAGGACAAGGTGGAGAAACTCCTTGTGGAACTCAAGACACAAAAAATCACCAGCGAGCGCCGCATCCGCGAGCTGCAAAGCGAAATCGCCACTCTCAAAGGCATTATGCGCCACTATGTCGAGCAGATTGAGGCTCTCGGCAGGGAAAATGCCGGATTGAAGGCCGAAAACCAGGAAATCCGTCGCGAAAACACCAAACTCAACACTCAGGTGAGCGAGGTTACTCGCCAGAACGAGGAACTCAACGAGCGAATGACACTCGCCGAGAAACTCAACATCAGCGGTTTGTCGCTCCAGTCGCTTAAATCCAACGGCAAGAAGGAGAAGCGCATTTCAAAGGCAAAACAACTCTTGGTTACCTTCACCATCCCTCAAAACAACTCCACCCCGGTGGGGAGCAAGGTGATCTACATGCGCCTCACCAACCCCGAAGGCTCGCTCCTCGGCGAGAGCGGCAAATTTGAGTTTGAAGGCTCAAAAATTGCGTTCACCGAGCGCAAAACCATCGAATATGAGGGAAAAGAAATTCAAGACATTACAATCTACTGGAATGTGAACACCGCCCTCAACCCCGGCAAATACACAGTCGAACTCTTCTGCGACAACTACCGCATTGGTCGCGGCTCGTTCACATTTGAAAAATAACACTTGCCCAAACCGATGAGATTACTACGCTTCACGACCATTTTGCTTGCCCTCTTGTGTGTGCCGTTTGCCTCTGCCCAGAGGGAAAAGTCGGCGAGTGCGATGGATGGCAACAACAAGCCCAAGAAGCATGTGCAACTTGAGCCATCGTGGGCGTGGCGCATCACCGAGCCCCTCGGCGAGCGTTACGAGAGCACAATCGACACTCTGCAATATAACTACCAGCGCCAGGCTGTGCCCTCGATGACTCACAACGCCTTTGCTACCACCGGCAACCTCGGTGCGGCGGGGATGAACATGAACTTTTTCGAGCGCGAGACGATGTCGGAATTTTTCTTCGCCGACGCTCTCAGCGCGTGGCTTCCTTCCACATCCACTCAGCGCTTCTACAACACCCGCATCCCCATGACCCTCCTCTCTTACAACACCGGCGGTGGCAAAGAGAACACCCAGGACCGGCTCAGGGCGATTTTCTCGGGAAACATCAATAGCCGTGCCCAGGTGGGAGCGATGCTCGATTACATCTATTCCAAGGGCGCCTACGAGATGCAGAGCGACAAAGATTTCTCGTGGGGGCTGAACGGCTCCTATATGGGCGACCGCTACGAGATGCAGGCATTTTATAACCACTATTCCTTCACAATCAAGGAAAACGGCGGTATCACCGACGATCGCTATATCACCAAGCCGGAGGATATTTTGAGCGGCGAGACGAGTATCGACGCGCGCTCCATCCCGGTGCGCCTCTCGGCGGCACATTCGGTGTTTGGCGGACAGCAGTTTTTCATGAACCACCGCTACAAGGTGGGGTATTACCACACCGAGCGCGATTCGCTCGTGGATTCGATTGTGCACCGCACCTACATCCCCGTTACCAGCTTCATCTGGACGATGAACTATCGCGATGCCAAGCACCGTTTCCTCAACTCCAACGCCAGCCAAGACACCTCTTATTTCAACAACACATATCTGCAACTGGGCGGAACCGACGACAACACCAAATACTGGAGCCTCACCAACACCGTGGGGGTGCAGTTGCTCGAAGGCTTCCATAAATATGCCAAATTCGGGCTCGCAGCCTACGTT
Organism: Muribaculaceae bacterium; assembly: GCA_051878395.1. Classification (GTDB taxonomy): domain Bacteria; phylum Bacteroidota; class Bacteroidia; order Bacteroidales; family Muribaculaceae; genus W0P31-042. Next base: position 2,637 of record JBJEKB010000296.1, on the reverse strand, counting down.
ACACACGAAATAAGACGCTACACCCAGAATCCCGATTCATTGCTCTACCTCGCCGACCGCTCTCCGCTTCTCGACCCGCTTCCCGAAGGGGTGAAAACCGAGAACCGTTTCTCGGAGAACCTTGTGTGGGTGGGGGGACAGCTCACCAAGAAACGCGGTTCGCTTCTCACCTACACCATCCTTGCCAAATTCGGCATCGTGGGGAGCGTGGCGGGCGATATCGACATAGGTGGCGAGATTGGCACCCGCTTCCCGCTGTTCGGCGACAGCGTTTCGGTTACCGGATACGGCTTTTTCCGCAACGAGGAGGCTCCCTATCTCATGAAACGCTATGTGAGCAACCACTTTATCTGGGATAACGACTTCTCGAAGCAGCGCACATTCCGCGCCGGGGGGCGTCTTGTGATTCCTCACACCGGAACAAGCATCGATGCCGGATTCCAGACACTCGAGAACTATCTCTATTTCGACAAAAACGGAATGCCGCAGCAAACCGGCTCCAATGTGAACGTGTTCAGCGCGTCGCTGTCGCAACGCCTTGCCTATCGCATCTTGCATTGGGACAACGAGTTGACTTATCAAACCACTTCCAACGACTATGCTTTGCCGCTCCCCGCGCTCACCGTATATTCCAACCTCTATCTACAATTCAAGATTGCCCGAGTGCTGAATGTGCAATTTGGCGTGGATTGCAGCTACTACACCAAGTACAAGGCGCCTTCCTACAACCCGGCTACGATGACTTTCAACGCCCAGGACGAGGTGGAGGTGGGCAACTATCCGTTTATGAACGCCTATGTGAACTGCAAACTCAAAAAGACGCGGTTCTATCTGCTCATGTCGCACGTGAATCAAGGTATGTTCAAAGCCAACTATTTCGCACTGCCTCACTATCCGCTCAATCCGCGCCGTTTCCAGATAGGGCTTTGTGTCGATTTTGCCAACTAACAAGCATCCCGAGAGCCTATGAAACTGCTGAATGTCCGCATAATCGTGTATCTTGTAGCGCTGCTCGCCGTACTTGCCGCAATGGTGGCGCTTCGGCACTGCTCATCGCCCAATGCCGACAGGGAGTCGGGTGGCGACACCATCGATGTGAGCATCGAATATTCGCCGCTGTCGTGCTACATGTACGACGACACTTTGGGCGGCTTTGAATACGACTTGATTCGTGCAATGGCGCGACATGGCGGCGCCACAATCAAATACCACCCGTCGGTTGCGCTCCACAGCAGCATCGAGGGACTCGAAAACGGAACCTACGATGTGCTCATAGCGCAAATTCCGGCAACCACCGATATGAAGGAGCAATTCCTCTTAACCGATGCCGTGTATCTCGACAGGCAAATCCTCGTGCAGCTGCGCGACTCGGTTACCGGTGAGCCGCGCGCCCGCAGCATCCTCGACCTTGCCGGCGACACCATCCGAGTGGTGAAAGACAGCCCTATGGAAGACCGCATCCACAACCTAATCCGCGAGATTGGCGACACAATCTATATCGACAGGGAGGAGGAATACACCGGCGAGCAACTTGTGATGATGGTGGCTACCGGGCAGGTGAAATATGCCGTGGTGAATCAATCCACCGCAGCGGCACTTGCCGGGCGTTATCCGCTCCTCGACATCGGGCAGAGCGTCTCTTTCACTCAATTCCAGTCGTGGGCGCTCCGCAAGACCGACAGCGAGTTGTGCGACAGCCTCAACTCCTGGCTCCGCGCCGTGAAAGCCTCGGGAGAATACGACGCCATCAGCGCAAAATATTTCAAATAGAAACAACTATAAAACCCACACCGAAATGGCAGAAGACAACAAGACCACCGTGCGCAAACTCATCAGCGAAGAGGATGAAAAATACCAAAGATTTGAAGAGCATTGGAAATATGGCTTCACGAGAGATGGCGTTATTGTCATCCCGGCAGAGTATGATGATGCGCGGTATTTCAGCGAGGGCTTGGTAGCTGTCGAGCGCGATTGCAAATGGGGCTATATCGACACTGCCGGCAACATCGTCGTCCCGTTTAGGTTCGATTTTGCCCGCCCCTTCATCGAGGGCTTGGCAAGAGTTGATATTGAAAACAAATTTGGCTATATCGACCACTCCGGCAACGAGGTCGTACCCATTATCTACGATTATGTAGGGGATTTCCGCAAGGGCTTGGCAATTGTCGAACTCGATGAGAAATATGGCTTTATCGCCCCAGACGGCAATGTGGTCATACCCATTAAATACGATGATGGTTGGGATTTCAACGAGGGGCTGGCAGCGGTAAGCATCAATGGCAAATGGGGCTTTATCGACACCGCCAGCAAAGAAGTCATCCCCTTCTTGTACGATGAAATTTGGCATTTCAGCGAGGGCTTGGCAGCGGTAAAACTCGATGGTAAATGGGGCTACATCGACACCGCCGGCAACACTGTCATACCATTAAAGTACGACGATGCTTGGTATTTCCGGGAAGGTTTGGCACGAGTTTTGCAAAATGGTAAATGGGGCTATATCGACCGCACCGGCAATGAAGTCATTCCATGTGAGTACGATGCTGCCGAGGCTTTCAGCGAGGGTTTGGCAGAGGTGTTGCGAAATGACAAATGGGGCTACATCGACCGCATCGGCAAAGAAGTCATCCCATTCATATA
>JBJEKB010000295.1:0-7294 GCA_051878395.1 Muribaculaceae bacterium | reverse complement strand
ATGAACAGTATTGACTTTCGACATCAGTTGATAGCTTCTCAATGCCACTTCAATTATCGTAGGGGTGAATTTATAATTCACAAATGGGCTACAATTCACGCCGATTAGATGCTTGCACTCCTTGCGAATGGTCCATGCCGGGAGATTGCGAAGCACTCCCCCATCGACATAGTTCACGCCTTCGATTTTCACCGGATTGAACACGATGGGCATACTGCACGACGCGCTCACTCGCTCGATAATCGAGCCGGACTTGAACACATGCGTTTTCCCGTGGTCGATATCGGTGGCTACAATGTGCAAAGGGATGGGCAAATCCTCTATATTTTCGTATGGAATGAATCGCTTGAGCAACTTCTTAAACTTGTCCATCTTGAAAAAGCCCATTTTAGGGACAATAATATCCACAAGGTCGCTGAATGATGCTTTTTCACAAGCCGATATAAAGTCGTCAAATGGCACCCCGGATGCGTAAAGCACCGCCACAACCGAGCCGGCACTCACCCCGGAAATAATCTGGGGCTTTATTCCTCGCTCTTCGAGTGCTTTAAGCACCCCCATGTGCACAAAACCTCGTGCCCCGCCACCACTCAGAGCGAGACCTACATTATAAATATTTGACGATTGCGTTTCCAAACTATTGAATTAGATGCACAAAAATACAAAAAATATATTTAATTGCGAAATTATTGATTAGATATATACTCGTATAATAAAAAACAAAAGACAAATAGAATGATACTATCTGCCTTACCATGTCTTTGTGCTTCCACAATGGTGCTTGTAGCACACACCTTACTTAACACATATCCAAATATCGGGATTATCGGCAGACATCTTCTTTCGAAGATTGTTGATTTCCTCGAAATCATCTCCGGCGGCGATATACACCCTGAATTTGCTACCCTTCTCCATGATGTTAAGCTGTTCGGCATTGTCGGAAGCGGCTACATAGCGCTCAGCCTCTTTGCGATTGCTATGAGAAGACACTATCAAATAGTATTTTGCACTATCGTATTTCTCGCCCAGAACAATACCCTCGTTAACCGGATGGAAATGATGCGCTGTGGTATCGACCACTGCCATTCCTTCATCTTCGGCGGGGATTGCAATGCTCAGTTGTCCGGTCTCGGGCAATGAAACAGCCGGTTCATTGCTATTAAGCAACGACATAGATGCCATTTCGGGAGTCATTCCTTTTTCGACGGTAATAGGAGTTGAAAGGAAAATTGTGAGCACAAGGAGCACAATCACCGAAGCAGCGGCGCGCAAGAAAGGATAGCGAATGAGCCATGATGTCTTTTCTTCTTCCTGCTCGCAATCCTCAGCAGATGGCAAAGCCACACTGTCAAGAGCAAAATAATCGCAGCGCAAATTGGCTTGATTGCAAGGAACGAACAAAATAGAAGTGTTGTCGGAATTTTGCATCAAGCGCCCCATTCTCCCAATTGCGACTTCACCGCCATTTTTCAAATCGGATTTAATACTCGACACCTCTGCCTCAATAACCTTAATTGCCGCTTCATAGGACAGCCCTTCCCGGCGCATTACGGAATTGGCGAGCGCACCGTCATTGTGGCACACTGCGCCATTAAACGACAGCACACGCCTCGGAGGGAGAATCACTCCTCGCCCCAGGTCTATTTCGGCATGGACGTACTGTGCGATAAATGCCCCTAAACCGGGCACTACGACGCAATCGTGGTCCGAAATCAAGTATTCAATATGTTCTATTATCGAAAACATCTTTACAAAAGTACTGCTTTTTCTCGAAATATCCAAGCAATTTTGCAACTCTTTTTTCGACATTAATCTACTCGCAGAAGCATTTCGGCATCCGATTTCGGGATACCATATTTGACTGCCAACGATATACACTCATTGACTTCGTTGTTGAGATACAACTTTTTTTTGAGCCTTGCTTTCAATATATACATGTAGCCATCGGTGGGATTTAACGAGATACATTCCTCGATATCCAAAGCAGCCCGCTGCAGGTCGTTTGCTCCGAGATAACATTCGGCACGATGCACAAGCAAATCATCTCTGCCGGAGTTATCGCGAAGCAATTGCGAAAAGATTCCGGCAGCCTCGGTGTAATGCCCCATGTTCTGATGCATCCGGGCAAGACATTCCTGCGTTTCGGCACATTTGCCATCGATGTCTTTCAACTCGGTGATAATATTTTGAGCTTCTGAAATTCTCCCCTTATCCAAATAGATGAGAGCGCAATAATATCTCGACTCGATATCGTCTTTGTCGAGAGAAACAATCTTTTTGTAATCCGACAAAGCATGGTCGATGCTGTCCATCTCGACATAGACCGCAGCCCGGTTTTTGAGGAGTGTAACAGCATTGGGCGTCATATAAATCGCAAAAGTATAATTTTTCACCGCCTCTTCGAGCCGTCCCTGCCTGCGCTGTATTGTCCCAAGATTGGAAAGGAGCAACGAATTGTTGTAATTGGCAGGTTCGAGACGCAATGCCCGGAGAATGGTTTCTTCCGCCTTGGCATATTCCTCCTTATTAATATAATAGTCTGCGCTATCCACCAACTCGTAATAGCCTATTTCCGCTCTCACAACCATAGCAAAGAGCATCGACAGAAACAAAATTGCTTTCCTCATCTTTATTTGTTTTTCCTTTTATTTTGCAAAAGTAGTTTAATTAATCCATTATGATTCTCCCCTTCAAGATTTTTTGACTAATTTTGCACGAAATTATTATCCGAATCGAAATGATTAAGAATTTTCTAACTTTCATTATAACCCTTTCGCTACTACTCCTATCGGCATGCGGCAAAGACCAAGAGCCTGAAATCGTGCCGGCAAAGAGGACCATTCTTATTTATATGCTCGCAACAAACAGCCTTGGCTCTTCCGGCTACGACACCAAAGATATCGAGGAGATTGAGGCGGCAGTGAGAGACAACGACCTCAATGATTGCCGCATACTGCTGTATCACACAGCATACAACTCCGAGCCGTCGCTATATGAGTATATCCACACAACAACAAATGCCGAGAAAAAATTGGTAAAAACCTATCCGGCAAGTCCCAAATCCACCACAGTGGAACGATACAAGGAGGTGTTTAGCGACATAAAACGCATAGCACCTGCCAACGATTACGCCCTGATACTCTGGTCGCATGGCGCAGGCTGGGCTTACGAACTTGAATCCCCGGTCCCGGGTGCCAATTTGGCGCCATTCTTTGACAACGAACCCCTCCCCGACCATCGCTATTTCGGTGAGGACCGTGCCAACTACACTCAAATAGACCAATTGGCGGAGGCAATCCCCGACAATTTCTTCAGTTTCATCTATTTCGACGCATGTTACATGGGATGTGTCGAGGTAGCCTACCAACTTAGGAACAAAGCCGACTATATGATAGGCAGCACAACTTTGCTCCCTGCCGATGGAATGAACTACACGCTAAACATACCGGAGTTTATCAAAGACACTCCCGACCTTAAAGGCGCATGTCTCAACACTTACACGCATTACAACTCGCAATCCGGGTCGAACAGAACGCTGACAATTGCCCTTTATGACCTCTCCAAGATTGAGCAACTCGCAAACGTGTGCCACAGCATCTATAGCGCCAACAGCAGCGATTACGGACATTCGGGAATACAAAAGTATGTGATTCCATCTCAAAACAATTGCATTTTCTTCGACTTCATGCAATATTTCGACCGCCAAGCCGACAATGACACCACTCTTAAAGCGCAACTCGAGGCAGCGACCAACGATTTTGTCGTAGTTAAATATTGCACCCCATATATTTTCAATCGTCTCGCTATCGACCCGGAGAATTTCTCAGGAACATCTTCCTACATCCTTGGCGCAGGCAACAGCACCAACGAAAATTACTACAAAACTCTCGATTGGTACAAAACAGTGTATATCAAGTAAGTAAATATATGATACAATCTATAGACATAACACAATTGGCTACCGACACCATCGCTCAGAAGGCGATTGCACATTCACAAGAGCAAATGAATGAATTTGCGTCGATGAGTTTTCCACAAATTATCGACAAAATTGTGAATAGTGCCGTTGATCTCACGCTCAAAATAGCGATAGCCATTCTCGTATTCTATATCGGGAAATTTCTCATCAGCCGAATCTACATAGTGGTGAAGAGGATACTCGTGAAGAGACAAGTGGAATTGTCTCTCTCGACATTTATCCTCAGCCTCATGAGAATAGCGTTGATGTTTATATTAATAATCACCGTTATAGGAATCCTCGGAATAGAGACGAGTTCGTTTATCGCAATATTTGCTTCTGCCGGTGTTGCTATTGGTATGGCAATGAGCGGAACGCTCCAGAATTTTGCCGGAGGCGTGCTCATTCTATTTATTAAGCCATACAAAGTGGGCGATTTCATCGAAGTGCAGGGCTACAGCGGCACCGTAAAGGAGATACAGATATTTTACACAATAATAAATACGGTAGATAACAAAGCGATTGTAATTCCTAATGGCGCGTTATCTACGGGAACCATAAACAATTTCTCACGCGAGGAATACCGCCGCGTAGAATGGAACGTGGGTATCTCCTATGGCGACGATTATGAAGCGGCAAAGAAACTTGTCCTTGAAATGCTCGCCAAAGACAGCCGTGTGGTAGAGAAATACATCGAAGATGACCGAAAAAAGTACAACACCGTTGCCACTCCCGAGGAAGAGCCATCGGAGCAGCCTTCCGACGACATCCCCGAAGATGAACCGCACCACTCTCGACTTTGGCGATTATTCCACCGCAAGCGCAAGGCATTCCGTCAGCGCTTGGCAGCACGCATCGAGGAGGAAAGAAACAAACCGGAAATCACATTTGCAATTCCGCCAATCGACCGTTCTCCCTATGTGGGACTAAAAGAACTCGCCGACAGCAGCGTGAATATCACAATTAGAGCATGGACTCGTTCGGAGTTTTATTGGGACCTTTATTTCGACATCAATGAGAAGATTTATAAGGAATTTCCTAAGGCGGGACTGTCTTTTCCATTCCCGCAAATGGATGTTCACATAAATAACGAAAATTAAACCTGTAAAGAGTTTTTTGATAATAATTCAAAAAACTCTTTACTTTTATACTCACATTCCGGAAAAATATGTTATATTTGCGATATAATAAGTATGCTGTATGCCAACGGCAATAATTGTTCAAAATAATATTTTTGTAACAATTTGCTAAATAGAACTTTAGGCACCATTAATGGTCTTTGACTAACAAAAGGCACATTTGACAAGGTGTGATTTCAAAGCATACTTTTTGCGCTACCTCTGTCTCGACAGAGGCAACACACGATAAAAATAAAAACAACATAAATGATAAGTAAATGGAATTACTTACCCCTTACATCCGAAGAGTTGAAATTAGAGTCCGAACTGGCGAATGCGTTCGTCAAGTCGACTCCTATTTGCCAGCTCCTAATCCAAAGAGGAATAACTTCTGTTGAAGATTCAAAGAAGTTCTTCCACCCTTCGCTGTCCGATTTGCATGACCCGTTTCTCATGCCGGATATGGATAAGGCTGTAGAGCGCCTCAATAAGGCTATGGGTAAAAAAGAACGGATTATGATTTATGGAGACTACGACGTTGACGGCATCACCGCTGTGGCGCTTGTCTATAAGTATCTCCAAAATTATTATTCCAACATGGAATTCTATATTCCCACTCGATATGAGGAGGGCTATGGAATTTCCATTAAGAGTATCGACTATGCCGTCGAACAAGGTGTTAAACTCATTATTGTCCTTGATTGCGGAATCAAGGCAATCGAAGAAATCAAATATGCCAAAGAAAGAGGTATTGATTTCATCATTTGTGACCACCATGTGCAAGACGATGAATTGCCCGATGCTGTGGCAATTCTTAACCCCAAGTTGGAGAACAGCACCTACCCTTTCACTCACCTCTCCGGGTGCGGTGTGGGGTACAAATTCATGCAGGCGTTTGCCCAAAGCAATGGTTTGTCGGGTTCTCCCGAACTGGACTCGCTGCTTGACCTCGTAGCGATTAGTATTGCCGCCGACATCGTTCCGATGATTGGCGAAAATCGCATTATGACCTATTACGGGCTCAAGAGGCTTAACCACAATCCTAATGTGGGCATCAAAAGCATTATCAAGGTGTGCGGTCTCAACCACAAGGAAATCACAATCAGTGATGTGATTTTCAAAATTGGCCCTCGCATCAATGCTTCCGGCAGAATGCAATCGGGAATGGAGGCTGTCGAACTGCTTGTTACTCGCGACCTCAACGAGGCGTTTGAGCTCAGCAAGAATATCGACCAGTACAACCAAGACCGTAAGGAGCTCGACAAGCAAATCACCGATGAAGCTAATGCTATTCTCGAAAAGAGCGGACAACTCGACACCGACAAGCGCACAATCGTTATTTACAACAAAGATTGGCACAAGGGAATTATCGGTATCGTCGCTTCTCGACTCACCGAACTCTACTACAAGCCTTCGGTAGTGCTCACGCTTTCCGACGGAATCGCCACAGGCTCATCGCGCTCGGTGCAAGGCTATGATGTCTATCGCGCCGTGGAATCCACTCGCGACCTGCTCGAGAATTTCGGCGGACACACCTATGCTGTCGGTCTCTCTCTAAAAGAGGAGAATATTCCGGAGTTTAGCAAGAGATTTGAGAAGTATGTTTCCGAGACAATACTTCCCAACCAGCTCACACCGACTATCTCCATCGACACTTACCTCAAGTTTGAAGACATCAATAACGACTTCATCACTTGTCTGCGTCGATTCAATCCATTCGGTCCCGGAAATCCAAAACCGATTTTCTGCACCCGAAGGGTACATGATTACGGCACCAGCAAACTCGTTGGTAAGAACCTTGAGCATGTAAAACTGGAAATTGTTGACGACAGCTCCACGCGTGTACTCAATGGCATCGCTTTCAATATGTCGGAATATTTCGAGGAGATCAAGAAAGGGAAACCTTTTGACATTTGCTACACCATCGAAGAAAATAAGCACCAAAATAACTATTCGATTCAGTTATTCGTAAAGGAAATACGCATCTGCGACGACGATGAATCGACTGCCGATTGACATCCTGCAGAAGTATTGGGGCTACACCCGGTTTCGTCCCCTTCAAGAAGAGATTATCAACTCCATTCTTGAAGGGAAGGACACTTTAGGGTTGCTGCCCACCGGCGGTGGCAAGTCTATCACATTCCAAGTGCCCACAATGGTCTCCGACGGACTTGCGGTGGTTATCACCCCCATCATATCGCTCATGAAAGACCAAGTA
>JBJEKB010000294.1:0-7335 GCA_051878395.1 Muribaculaceae bacterium | reverse complement strand
CGACAAGGTGCCGTCGGATTTCATCGGCAAATGGATTGCCTATATCAAACACTTCGACACAATGTCGGTGGGAACATTCCTCGTGGGACTGTTCACCGTTATAATCATATCGCTCACGCCGCGTGTGAGCCGCAAGTTGCCCGGTGCTCTCATCGCCATTATTGTTATGACGGTAGTGGTCTATTGCCTCAAGACTTTCTTGGGTGTGAGCGGTATCGAGACAATCGGCGACCGATTTGGCGCCATGTCTCACGACATCCCCGCTCCTCACCAGTTGGGGCTCGATATGAACACCGTGAACCTGCTTCTCCCTTCGGCATTTACCATTGCCATTCTCGGTGCTATTGAGTCGCTGCTCTCTGCCACCGTTGCCGATGGTGCCACCGGTAACAACACCCGTAGCAACACCGAGTTGATAGGGCAGGGCATTGCCAATATCGTGGTGCCGTTCTTCGGCGGTATCCCGGTTACCGGTGCGATAGCGCGCACAATGACCAATATCACCAATGGCGGACGCACTCCGGTGGCAGGCGTGGTTCACGCTGTGGTGCTTCTGCTCATCTTCCTTTTCCTCATGCCGCTCATCAACTATGTGCCGATGGCGTGTCTCGCCGGTGTGCTTGTTGTTGTGGCGTATAACATGAGCGGATGGCGCACTGTGAGAGGCATCCTCAAGAATCCCAAATCGGATGTGGCAGTGCTCGCCACCACATTCCTCCTCACTGTGATTTTCGACCTCACAATCGCGATAGAAATCGGGTTGTTGCTTGCAATCCTGTTGTTCTTGCGTCGTGTAACTGAAAACACTCAAATCAAGGTGTTCAGCAACCAAATCGACATCTCCGATGGCACCGAAGTTACTCACAAAGAGGTGCTCAATGTTGCCGACGGTGTTGAAATCTACGAAATCGATGGCCCGTTCTTCTTCGGTATCGCCAACAAGTTTGACGAGATGATGCACAACATGGGCGACAAGCCGATGGTGAGAATCATAAGAATGCGCCATGTGCCGTTTATCGATTCCACCGGTATTCACAACCTCGAGACGCTCATCGCATCATCGCGCAGCGAGGGGATACATGTGGTTCTCTCGGGCGTAACTCCGCAGGTTCGCGCAGTGCTCGAGAATGCCAAAATCCACAACTTGATAGGTGAGGACCACATTTGCGACCACATCACCAAGGCTGTGGTGCTTGCCAATTCGCTCGTAGAGAATCGCCAGCACATCAGACAGATTAGTTGGTAGCGCACCGCGCTAAAAATAACGGCAAAAAGCCCCGTTGTCGGCACAAAATGCCCCAAAATTCAATATTTCACAATTTTTGGGAGTAAAAGTGTTGACAACGGGGCTTTTATTGATTAATTTTGCACTAAATTAGCGGTGGTGTGTGCACCACCCAAAAATTATATGGTTTTATGAGCGAAAGTCAAAAATCAGGAGTATCGTTTTTCAATGCCAACGTCACGCTTATTATCAGTGTGGCGCTTGTGCTGCTCTTGTTTGGTATCGTGGGTGTCATGGGCATCGCCGGAGCCAATCTCACCCGTTATGTCAAAGAGAACATCGGGTTTGACATCGTGCTCAAAGAGAGTGCCGATGAGCATCAAGTGAATGCCTTGAAGCAATATCTCAACAAAGCCCCGTTTGTGTCGTCGGTGCGCTTTGTTTCTAAGGATGACGCGCTTGCCGAATGGGAGAAAGAGACAGGCGAGAATCTCATCGCCACTCTGGGTGTGAACCCGCTGAGCGCCGAGTTTGAGGTGAATGTGAAGAGCGAATATGCTTCGGTGGATAGCCTCAATGCCATTTGTGCCGCTATCGCGCAGGGCCCGGCAGTTGAGGAAATCAACATCCAGCGCGACCTCATCGAGAAGGTGAATGAGAATATGCGCGACGCCGCTATTGTGCTCGGCGCTGTGGCTTTGATTTTGCTGATAATCTCCATCGCCCTCATCAACAACACCGTGCGCCTGAGTGTCTATTCCAAGCGTTTCCTCATCCACACTATGAAACTCGTGGGAGCGACTTCGGGCTTTATTCGCCGTCCGTTTATCCGCGCCAACATCATCAACGGCATTATTGCCGGCATTGTCGCCAACCTGCTGCTTGCCGTGGCTCTTTACTACACCATGCAACTGAGCGACGAGCTTGCTTGGGTGGTGTCGCCCGAGGAGGTGGGCTGTGTGATGGGCGCTGTGGTGCTCTGCGGAATACTGCTTTGCTGGATTGCGACACTTTTTGCCGCTAATAAATACTTGCGCCTCGACTATGATGCGCTCTTCAAGCGTTAATAATAAACAACTTATTTATACACTATGGCTAAACAAAGTCTTAAAGACAAACTCAATCTATCTTCCGACAAGGTGGATATAAAGGAGGGCAATTTCCCCCTTACAAAAATCAATTTCCTGCTCATGCTTGTGTGTGGGGTGATAATCCTCGTGGGCTTCCTGCTCATGCTCGGCGAGCCGTCGGGCGAGGAGTTCAATCCCGACATTTTCAGCACTCGCCGCATTGTTGTGGGTCCGACAATGGCATTTGTGGGATTTGTGCTCATGGGTTTTGCGATAATCTATTCTCCCCGCAAGAAAAACAAGGAGGAGGACAACAACGAAGAAAAATAACAATAACAGATAAATAGATGGACATATTTCAGTCGATTGTGATAGCAATCGTGGAAGGCCTCACCGAGTTCCTTCCTGTTTCCTCGACAGGCCACATGATAATCGCCGAGAATGTGCTCGGTGTGAAGCCTGACGATTTTACCAAGGCATTTACAGTGATAATCCAGTTTGGCGCGATTTTGTCGGTAATCTGGCTTTATTATAAGCGTTTCTTCAAGTTGAATCCGGTTCCCGAAGGCGTTACCGGCTTCAAGGCGTTTATCACCCGCTACGATTTCTATTGGAAACTCTTTGTGGCTTTCATCCCTGCGGCGGTGTTTGGCTTGCTCTTCAGCGACCTCATCGACAGCCTGCTCGAAAGTGTGCTCGTGGTGGCTATTATGCTTGTTGTGGGTGGCGTTTTGATGCTCTTTGTCGATAAGTGGTTCACCAAGGTGGAAGACGACAACGAGAAAATCTCCGAGCGCCAGGCTGTGAAAATAGGTTTGTTCCAATGTATTGCCATGATTCCGGGTGTTTCGCGCTCGATGGCTACAATTGTGGGTGGTATGCAACAGGGCTTGAGCCGCAAGACCGCTGCCGAGTTCTCTTTCTTCCTCGCTGTGCCCACCATGTTTGCTGCAATGGCATACAAGATGCTCAAACTTTTCATCAATCCCGAGAGCCGTGCTCTTCTTGCCGCCAATTGGGATGTTCTGCTCATCGGCAACGTTGTCGCTTTCATTGTGGCGATTCTCGCGATAAAATTCTTTATCAATTTCCTCACAAAATACGGTTTTAAGGCTTTCGGCTACTATCGTATTATTGTGGGTGGAGCGATTATCATTATGATGCTCTGCAATGTGAATCTGCAAATCTCCTAAACCGCCGTTATGCTCAATCCGATTGAAGGAGAAATATTTTATATCGACAAGCCGCTTCGCTGGACCTCTTTCGATGCGGTGAAGCGCATCCGCAGCGTCCTTGCTCGTCGTTCGGGCAAGAAACGCCTCAAGGTGGGGCACGCCGGCACTCTCGACCCTCTCGCAACCGGGGTGTTGATTGTGTGCACCGGGCGCGCCACCAAGCGAATCGATGAATTGCAAGCCCATGAGAAGGAGTATGTAGCCGAAATCACCCTCGGCGCCACCACTCCGTCGTTCGACCTCGAGACCGAAATCGATGCCACATATCCTCATGAGCATATCGACCGCGCTCTTATCGACCGCGTGTTGCCGCAATTCACCGGAAACATCATGCAGGTGCCACCGGCTTTTTCGGCTTGCAAAGTCGATGGCCGCAGGGCTTACAAAATCGCTCGAAAAGGACGTCAGCCCGACCTTAAAGCGAAGGAACTCGTAATCAGCGAAATCGAGGTGCTCGATTGGACCTCGCCGCGCCTCACCCTGCGTGTGGTGTGCAGCAAAGGCACCTACATCCGAGCGCTTGCCCGCGACATCGGCGCTGCCCTCGGTAGCGGTGCTCACCTCACCGCCCTCAGGCGCACTCGCGTGGGCGATGTCTCTATCGACAAGTGCATCTCGGTGCCCGAAATGGTCGAGATGCTCGAAAATGCCGAAGTCCTCACTCTCGAAGAATGGGAAAATCAACAAAATAATAACAAGATATGAAACTGTCTGAATTTAAGTACAAATTGCCCGAAGATCTCATCGCTCTCGAACCTACCGAGTCGCGTGACGAGGCAAGAATGCTTGTCCTCAACAAGAAGACAGGCGAGATTGAACACAAGTTGTTTAAAGAATTTATCAACTATTTCGACGATGGCGACCTCGCTATCCTCAACGACACGCAGGTGTTCCCCGCCAAACTTTATGGCAACAAGGAGAAAACCGGCGCCAAAATCGAAGTGTTCTTGCTCCGCGAACTTAATTCCGACTTGAAACTTTGGGATGTGCTCGTTGAGCCGGCTCGCAAAATCCGTATCGGCAACAAACTCTATTTCGGCGTGGATGAATCGATGGTTGCCGAGGTTATCGACAACACTACTTCCCGCGGACGCACGCTCCGTTTCCTCTACGACGGTCCGCACGACGAGTTTAAAGCCAACCTTTTCGCTCTCGGTCAGACACCTCTCCCTTACTATATCAAACGTGAGCCGGTGCCCGAAGATGCCGAGCGCTATCAAACCATCTTCGCCAAGAACGAAGGTGCTGTGGTGGCTCCTGCCGCCGGAATCCACTTCTCTCGCGAGTTGCTCAAGAGAATGGAGATTAAGGGGGTGAACCAAGGGTTCCTCACTCTCCACCTCGGTCTCGGTAATTTCCGCGAAATCGATGTTGAAGACCTCACCAAGCATCGCATGGACAGCGAGCAAATGCTTGTGGATGAAACTCTTGTGCAACAAGTGAATAGCACCAAGGATGCCGGACACAAGGTGTGTGCCGTGGGTGCGTCGGTGCTCCGTGCTCTCGAAAGCACCACTGCCATGGACGGACACATCAAGCCCTACGACGGCTGGACCAACAAATTCATTTTTCCGCCCTACGATTTCTCGGTTGCCGACGCTTTCGTTACCAATTTCCACATGCCCTACTCGGTGATGCTCATGCTCACCGCAGCATTTGGCGGCTACGATAATGTGATGAACGCCTATCAGGTGGCTATCAAGGAGAAATACCGCTTTGGTGCCTATGGCGATGCCATGCTCATAATCTAAAACTCTATCCCACGCAATAAATGAGCAGCCGCCCCATGTGGAGCGGCTGCTGTTGCTATCGTCTGTGGCTCAGCGCTATTTGCTTGCCATGTAGATTATGCATGTGCCGAAGGTCATTGCCTTGTAGGAGCATTCACCAAAGCCGGCGTTGCGCATCAGTTGCAACATGCTGTCGCGCTGTGGCACTGCCGCGATGCTTTCGGGCAGATAGCTATAAGCCCGGCGGTCTTTCGAGATGCTCCGTCCCGCCCAGGGGATTATGTATCGCGTGTAAAGGTTGTAGAGCGGACGCACTATCGGGTTGACCGGGGTGGCGAGCTCTATCACCACAAGCACTCCGCCGGGGCGAAGCACTCGGTGCATCTCGCGGTAGCCCTGCTCAAGGTGCTCGAAATTTCGCACACCATACGCCACCGTTATTGCGTCAAACGAGTTGTCCGCAAATCGCATCGCAAGGCTGTCGCCCTGCTCAAATTCGATATCGGCTCCCGCTTTTGCCGCTTTCTCCCTTGCGATTTTGAGCATCCCCTCCGAGAGGTCGAGCCCCACAATCTTCTCGGGACACAGTTTGCGATGCAGGAGCAGTGCCAGGTCGCCGGTGCCGGTGGCAATATCGAGAATAGTCTTGGGCAATGACTTGGCAAGCATCTTCACCGCCACACGCCTCCACCATTTGTCGATTCCCATGGTCATAGCGCGGTTCATAAAGTCGTAGGCGGGCGCAATGCTGTCAAACATCTGCCTCACTTGCCCGGTTTTGCTCTCCATGTCGCCGTATGGCGTTATTTTCTCTGCCTCTACATCCATTATTGCCTCCTATTTGAGCGATGCCAGATAAGCCGACACGTTTTTCTCGATGCGTGATACGATGTCGCTCTCGTCGGCTTTGTCAAATTTGCGTCCCACGATGTGCTCGTAGAGTTCGATATAGCGGTCGCTCACCGAGGTGCAGTATTCGTCGGTCATTTCTGGAACCACCTGTCCGGCTTTCCCCATGAAATTGTGCTCAATGAGCCATTGGCGCACAAATTCCTTCGACAGTTGCTTCTGTGGCTCCCCTTTGGCAAATCTCTCCTCGTAGCCCTCGGCATAGAAATAGCGCGATGAGTCGGGAGTGTGGATTTCGTCGATGAGTATCACCTTGCCGTCGCGTTTGCCAAACTCATATTTGGTATCCACGAGAATCAACCCCTTCTCGGCTGCCATTTGCGAGCCGCGGGCGAAAAGCGCACGGGTGTAAGCCTCCATTTGGTTGTAATCCTCCTCGCTCACAATCCCTTGGCGGATAATCTCCTCGCGCGAGATGTTCTCGTCGTGTCCGGCATCAGCCTTGGTGGTCGGGGTTATGATTGGCTCGGGAAAACGCTCATTTTCGCGCATCCCGTCGGGAAGTTTCACTCCGCACAACTCTCGGCAGCCTGCCGCGTATTCGCGCCATGCGCTTCCGGTGAGGTAGCCGCGGATAATCATCTCAACGCGGAATCCCTCCGCTTTCACTCCCACGGTAACCATCGGGTCGGGAGTGGCGAGTTTCCAGTTGGGAACAATGTCGGCGGTTGCGTCGAGGAATGTGGCTGCAATCTGGTTGAGAACCTGTCCCTTAAACGGGATTCCTTTGGGGAGGATAACATCAAAAGCCGAGATACGGTCGGTAGCCACCATCACAAGGAGGTCGTCATTGATGTTGTACACATCGCGCACCTTTCCGTGGTACACGCTTTTTTGCCCTTCGAAATTGAATTCGGTATTTACTAATGTATTTGCCATCGCAAAAAATTTTGGATTATGGATACTTATATTTGCAATTTTGCCACAAAAGTACACAAAATAATCAACACCACCGCCACCTCCCCCAAAAAATCCACCATCTCCTCCCCAAAAAAACACCATATCTTTGCCCGAAATTCCTATTGGCCCCATTGGCCCTATTGGCCCTAATGACCGGCACATGCTGGAACCACCGAGGCTCGGAGGTGGTGCGAGGCCGTCCCTTAAAAACGGGACAGCGGATATTTCCGGTTGGCGGGGGCGTGTCATGAATATAGTGTAGCGAG